>JBOHWI010000259.1:0-10272 GCA_050736675.1 Binatus sp. (SeqCode) | reverse complement strand
ACCATGCGCTCGAATATCTCGCCGTGCGCGAGCAGTCCGCGAATGTGCTGCTGACCGATCCTCTCATTGCGTCCGCCGAACGCGGAAGCGGACGGCGAAGCTGCGATTTCCAGGGCGCGTGCGCGCGCATCCGCCGCTTCGGACGCGGTCATCAAGTTCGGAATACGGACGAATCCGGGTCCATCGATGATCTGCTCCACGATCGCGGATACCGCTGGCATGGTGATCTCCTTCGCGTCTCTTCGCATAGCACAATCGCGACTGATCGTTGCGGCGATCGCCGTATTGGCATATGTCAGCTATCAGGCCACGGGCACGACCATCAGTACGGTGGTCGCCAACGTAGACAGCAATATGTAGTCCGCGCCTCCGACCGACTCCGGCTTTCCGCGTACGTCAGAGCGCCCGGAGCGAATCGACAATCTCGATCCGCGCCGCGCGCCACGCCGGCGGCAATCCGCCGAGTGCACCGATCAAAGCCGCGGCCGCAAGCCCGCCCGCAAAAGCGCCGGGCGTCAGCGTGAACGCGAAGATCAGCGCCTCGATGCTCATCAGCCGCGCGCTCAGTCCGGTTGCCCACGCGACCGTCACACCGAGAAATTCTCCGACGATGCCGCCGAGCACGGCCAACATCACACTCTCGAGAAAAAACGCGGAGAGGACCGACCCGCGGCTGAACCCGAGCGCGCGCAGCAGCCCGACCTCGCGAGTACGGCGCGCGACCGCCGAGTACATCGTGTTCATTCCGCCAAATGCGACGCCCACTCCAAGGATTCCCGCCAGCACCAGCCCCAACCCGCGCATCCGGTCCGCCACTTCGGATTGCAGCGCATAGAAGCGTTCCTCCGGCGTCGCGTCGAGGCGAAGCCGCGGGTCGCTTTCAAGCGCGCCCGCAAAACTCGCTTCGGCGCCGGGCCGAAGCGCGAGATGCAACGTGGAGAAGCCGCTGCCGAAGTGAACGTCCTGCTGCAGCGCGTCGAGATCGCCCCACACTTCCGACTCCCGTGAGCTGCCGCCGTCGGAGAACACTCCGACGATAGTCCATCGGCTTCGTCCGAGTTGAACCCGCCGGCCCAGCGTCAGTTCGGGGAATCTCGCCGCCAGCCGCGCGCCGACGATCAGTTCAGGCTGCCCCGCGGCTGGGAGCCTTCCGGCGGAGAGTCGAATACCGCGATGCACCTGGTACGCGATCGGCCGGACGCCGCGCAGGTAAGTGAAGTCCGAGACTCGCAGCGGACCGTCCGCTTCCGGATCGAAAGCAGTCACCATCTCCGGCGACACCAGCGCCGCGCCGTCGGCGCCCTGGGCAAGCTCCGGCCGCGCCTTGATGATCCGATATTGATCGAGGGTTACATAACTCCCCGGCTCCGAGCTTATCCCCCGGCTCACCACGATCGAGTTGCCGCCTTGCCCCGCGCGACGCATCGTCAGACGCATTCCCGCCACGAATCCCAGCAGCAAAAACAGGATCATAATGACCAGCGCGACGCCCATAGCTGTCATGACGGAGCTGGCCCATCTCACCCGGAGGCTGCGGACGCTGTATTTGATGGGCATCATCGGCAGCCCGAAAAGACTCGATCGGGGTTCATACGATCTGCGTGATCCCAGTCGCCGGCGCGATTCGCAGTGCGCGCCAGATAGGCAAGATGCCGCTGACCAGAGTAGTAGCTGCTACCACTACCAGCGCCATGCCCGCGCCTTGCGGAACTACCCACAGCGCTCCCGCTCCGCCGAACGGCCCGAGGACTACGCCCGAGCCGAAAATCCACAGCGCCACGGCTGCGCCCAGAACGCCGCCGCACAGCCCGATTGCGCCGCACTCGCCGAACAACATCGCGGCGACGGCCGGGCGGCCGAACCCGATCGCTCGCATAATCGCGACCTCGCTGATTCGCTCGCGCACCATCATCGCAGCCGAGTTGGCGGCAATCAGCAGTACGGTCAATATCACGATGGCACAGAGGCTCAGAACTATGCTGCGCAGGTCGCCCACAGCCGAAAGCCCTGCAGCCAGCGCGTCGCTCTCCGTCAGCGTGCGCGTTTCGTAGTCCGAATTGCGGAAGGCCGTGTCGATTTCGCGAGCCAGCGTATCCAGATGCTCCGGGCTATCGACTCGCACGACAAGGTTTGTCGCGAGATCGGCGCCCGGATATCCGTTAGCGGTGCGGACCTGCTCGAGGTAGTCGCGCCTGAAGGCAAAGACGTTTGGATAGCGCTTGGACGGCAGTTCGCCCAGGAGCACGAAGGTGAGCTCGAGTTGATCGCGATCCGTGCCGCGGAGCGTGATCTGGTCGCCGGGCTCCTTTCCGTATTTGCGCATCAGTACGCGGCCCGCGAATGCGCCGCGTCGCTCGCGGTTTAGCGCGCGCCGGGCGTCGCCGGACAGATCGTAGTCGGGAAACACATCGGCGATTTCGAGTCCCTCGGCGACCGCCAGGATCTGATCGCTGCCGCCAAGGAACGTTGCCGGCCATAGAGTAGTCGCCACGCAGGCGGCGCATCCGGGCATCGCGCGAATGCGGTCGCAATAGCGCGCCGGCATCCCGAGCAGCGGCAAATTGCGGTTAACCACGATTAGCCGCAGCGTCGCGGACGCGTCGGCCACAATCTGGTTGATTGAATCCGGCACCGACACCAGCACGGCGAAAATGAAAGTCGCCAACGCGACCGTCAGCGTGGTGAGCACGCTCCGGCGGAGACTGCGGGGGAGATTCCGCGCCACCAGCCTGAACACGTACATTACGGGATTATTTCCGCGACGCCGTCGTGCGCGATCCGGCAGAGACGCGCGCACCCACCCAGCCCGCTTCCGGTCAGCAGGCGGTACAACGCATCCAGTAGTCTCGCACCCGCCCCCATGGCGTGCAGGAACACGTTCGAATTCTCGGCGACTTCGAGCCGCGGATCGATGCGCCGCAAATCGGCGGGGTTGTGCAACGTCCAGTAGAAGTTCGTGCCGAGTTGCCTGTGCGCCGGACGACGAGCGACAATCCAGGCGCCGAACGGACTGGCGTAGTCGAACACAACTTCGATGTTCGCGCGGCGGGCGTCGGCCGCTTCCGCTTGCGCGCGGAATAGCGACTCGACCTGCGCGCGCTGAAGAAAATACAGCAACCCTTCCGCGACCACGATTGCGGGCCTGCCGCGGTCCCAGGGCAGCGTGGCGAATAGATGGAAATCGGTAATGTCACCGGCGATGAATCGGCGGTGCGGAGTCTCCGCCAGGAACCGCCGGCGAAGAGCTATCACCTCCGGCAGATCGATATCGACCCACATGAATAGGCGGCCGCTCGCCGCCGCCAGATCTTCAAAGCTGGCGTCCAGCCCGCAGCCGAGGTTGATGCACAGTCCGTCCGGGTGGCGGTCGAGAAACCTGCGTACCGTCCGCCCAAACCATTGCGATCGCAGCACCACAGCCCGCACTTCGCCGGAGTTGAGCGCAAAGCGATGCGGATCGATCTCAAGCTCGCGAAGAATTTGCAGCGATCGGTGGTCGACGTACTCGAGCTCGGGGGCCTCGGTTGCCGCGAGCGCTTTGGCCGCAAGCGTCACCAGCATCGTCGCCGAAACGCCGGACAGGTCGTGCACGCGAGCGGCGCGCGTCATCCGGGGAAAAAGCCGCGGTATCCGATGCGCTCCATTTTCGCTCTCCCCGTGGTACATACAGCACCTGCGAACAACCGGTGCCGAGGGATTATCACGAAACGGGTCCGATGACCAAAAAGCCGGATTGTCGTCGGATGATGCCCTGCGAGATTCATCTCGCTTCGCAGGCGTAATGCTCGCCGAGGCCGGCCAACCAGCTTTCCACGGCCAGATTCAGTTCGGCCGGATTACCCGTCATCAGCCAGTGATTCGATCTAATGACTGACCGCGCCGCATGCGGCAGGAGCGCGAAGTTGGTTGGCTCTTGCCACATGAGGCTCTGGTCAGCGACGACAAAGAGCGTGGGACAGGCAACTTTGCGAATCGTGTCCGAGTAGTCTTTGAGGACCTCCGAACAAATCGCGATCAGGGTCTCGCGCGAAATGCGCGCGCGCGGCATCCCGTCGTTGCCGCGAGCTACCCCCCGCTCGAAGGCGCTCTCAAGGTCCTCGTCCCAGTTGATATATTGCGGCAGGTCGCGCACCGCGCTCTTGGCCTCCTCGAGCGATTGCCACGGTCCCAGCTCATCGCCGAAGGTGACATCGACGAACGTCTCCGCCGGCACGGAGAAGCCGCTAGCCGGCGATGGATCGAGCAGCAGGAGCGCTTCTGCGGCTTCAGGATGCAGCGCAGCGATAATCGCGGCCAGTTTTCCGCCCCACGAATGCCCGCCCCATATCACCGGGCCACGCGCCAGTTGACGGCTGAATCCAAACACCAATTCGGCGAGCGGCTCCATTTGCCAGCTCGGCGCTCCAGTGCTGCCGCCGTGGCCGGGCATATCCAGCGCAATCACGCGCCGTCCGCCGAGCGCGGTCATCAGCGGCTTGAACCAAAACGCATTGCCGCCGACGCCGTGCAGCAACACAATCGGCGTTCCGGCTCCGCGCCGCTCAATTCCGGTGATAACGGCGGCGCCGTCTTTGAGCCGCACTTCAGTGAATTCAGGCATATAATCGCTTCAAGAGTCGGTCTGTAACTTCTAGTAGCACTATTATACAGGGTATGGAGCGAGGCAACCCGATCCCCCGCACACCGCCGGACGATTCATCCAAGTTGGCAGGCGCTATTATCCTGACGGATTTGCGTTTCGCGGTGCGGGGCGCATGATTAAAATCCTGACATCGGGGCCGACGCTGTGGTGGGCCGCCGCGGAAGCCAACCTCGATTGAAGGTGGCTCACCCCACAGCTTTCGCGCTCGACACGAGAGGGCATCCGCATGTATGTGCCCTACTCTCGCACAGTTGGCATAGTAAGCATTAAAGAATTCGGCAGATGGCGCAGCAACAAACCAGTCCACAGAAGAAACCGCCGCAGCAGGTCCCAAGGGTTGTTCTGTTCTGGTGGTTGATGTCCTTGGCGGTGCTCATCTGGTACGTGACCGGATTGTGGCCACCGGCGCAGTCCAAGGCTGACGTCCCGTATTCCGTGTTTCTCGCGCAGACGCGCGCGGACAACGTCTCTCAGGTCCACATTGCCGGAGATGCGATCGACGGCAAGTTCGCGAAGCCGTTCGTATGGCCACAGGCCGGCGCGGCTGCCGAAGCGTCGTCGAAACCGCCGCCGTCTGCTCCGTCCGAAAAGCCTGCGCCACAGAAAGCGGCGGCACCCGCTGCAAAGGAATACCGCGAATTCAAGACGACCTTTCCAAGCGCGGTCGGCGACGCCGGATTGATGCCGCTGCTGATCGCGCATCACGTTGTCGTAGATGTGTCGTCGTCTTCGATGCCCTGGTTCGTCGAGATGCTGGTCGAGTGGGGGCCGCTGATACTTCTGTTCGGATTCTTCTGGTGGATGAGCAACCGTGCCGTACGCAGTCAATCCGGCATGTTCGGATTCGGGCGGATGCGAGCCCGTCGCTATAGCACCGAGCAGCCGAAGGTCACTTTCAATGACGTTGCAGGAGCGGACGAGGCCAAGGCCGAGCTTCAGGAGGAGGTAGATTTCCTCAAGCATCCGCAAAAATACCACGACATAGGCGCCCGAATTCCTAAAGGCGTGCTGCTGGTCGGAGCGCCGGGCACCGGCAAAACTCTCATGGCGCGCGCCGTAGCCGGCGAGGCCGGCGTGCCGTTCTTCAGCCTCAATGCGTCCGAGTTCATCGAAATGTTTGTCGGAGTAGGTGCGAGCCGCGTCCGCGATCTCTTCCGACAAGCCAAAGAGGCGGCCCCGGCTATCGTATTCATCGACGAGCTTGACGCGGTCGGACGTCGGCGCGGCGCCGGCTTGGGAACCACCAACGACGAGCGCGAGCAGACGCTGAATCAGTTGTTGGGCGAGCTCGACGGTTTTGACGAGCGTTTCGAGGTAATCATTATCGCGGCTACCAATCGGCCTGATGTCCTCGACCCTGCTCTGCTGCGGCCCGGTCGTTTCGACCGCCGGGTAGTGGTTGGACTTCCCGACCGGAACGGACGCGAAGGCATCTTACGTATCCATACACGCAACCTGCGACTCTCCGGCGATGTGGATTTGGCTACGCTCGCGCGCGGCACGATAGGTATGAGCGGGGCGGACCTTGCGAACCTTTGCAACGAAGCCGCGCTTTCCGCTGCGAGACAGAACAAGCCCGCCGTTACCATGGCCGACTTCGAGGAGAGCCAGGACAAGATTCGGATGGGCGCGGCCCATCCGCATTTGGTGAATCCCGGCGAACGTCGTGTGGTCGCCTATCACGAGTGCGGACACGCACTGGTGGCGTGGATGACGCCGGCCGCGGACCCGGTGCACAAGGTGACGATTGTGCCGCACGGCCAGGCGCTGGGAATGACCGAGCAGATCCCGGGAGAAGAGCGGCACAACCTGAGCCTGTCTTATCTAAAGGCGCGGCTCGCGGTAATGCTGGGTGGGCGCACTGCGGAGGAAGTCGTCCTCGGCGAGGTGACGACGGGTGCGGAGAACGACCTGGTGGAAGCCACGCGCCTGGCCCGCCGGATGGTAACGCGCTGGGGAATGAGCAAGCTCGGACTGGTTGCTTTCAAGACTGACGAGCAGCAGCCCTTCCTGGGTTACGAGATTTCGCAGGGACGCGACTACAGCGAAGCGACCGCGGCGCGAATTGATCAGGAAGTCCAATACCTGCTTCAAGAAACCCACGATAGCGTGCGCCGCTGCTTGACCGGCTCAAGAGAGCGGCTGGATCGGCTGGTAGAAGCGCTGCTGCAGGAAGAGACCATCAATGCCGACGAGTTGACCCGGATCCTTGGTCCGCGTCATGACTCGGGATCCGAGGAGCTCGCGGAGATTGTCGCGGGCTCGCGAAAATAGGCACGCGTAGGAGGCGGCTCACGAGGTAGTCCTTTCCGGTCACTGATTCCTTCGGCTGCGCGCGCTCCGCAATGAGTTATGCACCCCACACCAGTTTCAGCGCTCAGTTGTACTCCACCGCCGTCATCTTTCCGTAGGTTTGCAACCGGGGAAAAGAAGATGAGCTACAACTTCACCTGAATTCCGATCTCAACAACCTGCTCCGGCGGAATCTGGAAGAATGCCGTCGCGCGAGTCGCGTTGCGCGACATGACGGCGAAGCATCTTGCGCGCCATCGCGCCATTCGACGGTCCCCGTCGGCAGGAATCAAAGTTTCCCTGCCCAGATAGTAGGTCGCCTCGTCCAGATTCAACTTCAGGCCCAACTTTTCGCCCAGACGCAGTGCGGCAGGAATATTTGGAGTCTGCATGAAGCCATAATGCGCTACGGTTCGGTAGATTCCCTGCCCCAGACTCTCGAATTCGAGTCGCTCGGAAGCGGCAATCCGCGGAATCTCCTCGATCACTACGTTGAGCAGAATCACTCTCTCATGCAGAACGTGATTGTGCTCAACATGATGAAGCAGCATCGGCGGCGTTCCGTGCGTGCGGCCGGTCAGGAATATCGCCGTTCCCGGAATCCGAGTCGCGGGATTCTGTTCTAAGTGATAGAGAAAGACCTCGAGCGGCTCCACGTCCTCCTCCAACCGCTGTTTGACGAGCGCGCGCCCGCGGCTCCAGGTCGACATCAGCCCGTAACCTATCACGCCTACTGTAAGCGGAACCCAGCCCCCATGGACTATTTTCAGAATGTTGGCGCCGAAGAATGAAAGGTCCATACAAAGCAGCGGCGCACAGATTAGTACGCCTACGATGTAAGACCATCGCCACAATCGAATGATAACGAACAGGACCAGTATGGTTGTTATGACCATAGTGGTGGTTACCCCGACACCGTAGGCCCCGGCGAGCCTATTCGCGGAGCCAAAGCCAATCACCAGGAGCAACGTACCAACCATGAAGATCTGGTTGATCAGCGGAACGTAAACTTGGCCAAACTCCTCTGACGACGTTTGCAAGACTCTCATCCGGGGCAGTTGCTGCAGGTTGATCGCCTGTCGGGTGAGCGAAAAGGCGCCGGATATGACAGCTTGCGACGCGATTATGGTGGCGGCCGCTGCCAAAACGACCAGCGGATAAACCGCCCAGCCGGGCGCGAGGTGATAGAATGGGTTGATCGATTTGCCGGGATCGTGGAGCAGCAAAGCACCCTGGCCGAAGTAATTCAGAACCAACGCGGGTAACACCACGAAGAACCACATTAGCCGGATCGGGCGGAGGCCAAAATGGCCCATGTCCGCGTAAAGAGCCTCGCCCCCGGTTACGACCAGGAACACAGCGCCTAGAACCCGGAATGCGCGAAAGCCGTTGGCCCGAAAGAAATCGATGGCGTAAACCGGATTGATTGCCAGGAATACGCGTGGCTCGTGAATGATAGGCTCGATCCCTAAGACCGCGATAATAGAGAACCAGACCAACATGAATGGACCGAAGACAGCGCCGACGCGTCCCGTGCCGTGCCTTTGGATAGCAAACAGGATCACCAGAATGACGCAGGCGATCGGTACCACATAGGACGTTAATCGTGCATTCGCGATCTCAAGACCCTCGATAGCGCTGAGCACTGAGATCGCGGGAGTTATCAGACCGTCACCGTAAAGCAGCGCAGCCCCAAACAATCCCAGCGCCAGAAGCGCTCTTCCCCATTTGCCCGAACCCAACACGGGATTAAGCAGGGCTACCAGTGCGATTATTCCACCGTCACCGCGGTTGTCGGCCCGCATCACCAGGCTTAGATACTTTACGGAGATGGCGAGAGTCAGTGCCCAAAGAATCAGGGAGAGAACGCCCAGGACGTTGTGCAGAGTTGGCGCAACCGCGGCCTGCCCGAAAAAGCATTGGCGGAAGGCGTACAACGGACTCGTACCGATATCGCCGTAGACTACGCCGAGGGCAGCCAGGTTGAGCGCCACGAGACCAGCGGTCTCGGACCGTTTGCGCTCAGACGGCCCATTGGGTGTCGCTCGGGCGGACTCGGCAGATTCCGCAGCAGATTTCATGGTGCGATTCTGATGCAAACCTTGCCTTAAGCAAAGGAGTAGGCGCAATGCGCCGTCTGCGCCGAAGTGGCGGCGCATTGGAAATTCGGAGCTACGCGTTGAGTTGGTCCTTTTTCAACGACCTCGTTAAGCTCAGGGTTGTGGGTTGATGCAGCACGGCTTGGGCGCCCACCCACGCCATCTCCGGCGAATCGACGCACGGAGAAATCCCGGCACCCCGAGAAACGCCTGCGTCTACCGCGGGTCGGCATCGAAGATTGCCGGCAGAGGTTTTCACATGACAACGGTCACGCAGCTGAAACTATCATCGACTGCTGAAGCGATTCCCGACTCGGCCTCGATCGACGATGTCGTCGCGAAGTTGGCGACGAACACCGAATCCGGGCTGACGCAGGAGCAAGCCACTCGCCGACTCGAGCGCAACGGACCCAACGCGATCGAGGAAGCGCGAGTCAGTCCAATCATACGGTTCCTCTCGTACTTCTGGGTCCCATCCCGTGGATGATCGAGGTTGCGGCGATCCTCTCGGCTATCGTCCGCCACTGGGAGGATTTCGTCATTATCGTCGCGATGTTGTTGATCAACGCCGGAGTGGGCTTCTGGGAGGAATTCAAAGCCGACAACGCGATCGAGGCGCTCAAAAACAATCTGGCGCTGCGTGCGCGAGTGCTGCGCGACGGGAAGTGGTGCGATGCGGAGGCAAAGACGCTGGTTCCAGGTGACATCGTGCTCGTTAAACTCGGCAACATCCTTCCGGCCGATCTCAAGCTGTTCGAAGGCGAATATATCAGCGTCGATCAGTCGGCGCTCACCGGCGAATCGTTGCCGGTCGACAAGAAGACAGGAGTCCTCGCGTACTCGGGATCGATCGTTCGAATGGGCGAAATGAAGGGAATCGTCGTGTCCACCGGCATGAACACCTTCTTTGGCCGCACGGCGAGTCTGGTCGAGACGGCAGAGACCGAGTCGCACTTCCAGAAAGCGGTACTGAAGATAGGCAACTTCCTGATTCTCGTCACGCTTGGCCTGGTCGCGTTGATCCTGATGGTTGCGCTGTTTCGCGGCGATCCGATCGTCGAAACCCTACTCTTCGCACTCATCCTTACCGTGGCTGCAATTCCGGTTGCGCTGACTGCCATTCTGTCCGTCACGATGGCGGTGGGCGCCTCGTGGCTGGCGAAGATGGGAGCGATCGTTTCGCGCCTTGTCTCGATAGAAGAAATGGCCGGCATGGACATTCTGTGTTCGGACAAAACC
>JBOHWI010000258.1:0-4357 GCA_050736675.1 Binatus sp. (SeqCode) | reverse complement strand
GCGCAGCCCCGCATACAATGATAATGTTTTCGGTTCCCATGAATGCTCTTCTTCTCGTCGACAAGCCCGCCGGTATCTCCTCGGCCGAGGTGGTGCGGCGCGTGAAATCGCGCGTGAAGCCGGCGCGCGTGGGACATCTCGGCACACTCGATCCGTTCGCGACCGGGCTGCTGCCGATCATGATTGCCGAGGCGACCAAGCTCGCGCCGTTTATCGACCGCGGCGACAAGGAGTATGCGGGCGTCATCCGACTCGGGGTGGAGACTGACACGCTCGATCGCGACGGCGCCGAAGTTTGCCGCGCCGGTGTACCGGCGATCTCTCCTGAAAAACTCGCGCTGGTTACCGCGCAGTTTACCGGAGTGATCGAGCAGGTCCCGCCCGTGTACTCGGCGATCAAGCGCGCCGGCGTGCCGCTCTATCGGCTCGCGCGCCGCGGCGAAGACGTTGCACCGCCCGAAAAGCGCCGCGTCGAGATCAAGCGCATCGATCTATTTTGCGAAGCGCCCGACGCGATTAGATTCGTCGCGATCTGCTCTCCCGGCACTTACGCGCGAGCGTTAGCTCGCGACATAGGCATCGCACTCGGCACCGTCGCGCATCTCGAGCAACTGCGCCGCACGCGCAACGGCGCTTTCTCGATCGCCGACGCGATGCCGCTGGCTGACGTACTCGCCCGCCTCGATTCCGGCGCGCCACCGCTCAGCATGATCTCACTTCGCGACGCGCTCGCCCTTCCGGAGCTGGTTGTCGACGCCGCTGCCGAAAAGCGCCTGCGCAACGGCGACTCGCGCGCGCTCGATTCCCAGGTTCCTGCCAACGGCCCGCTCTTCAAAGTGATATCGTCGAGCGGCGAACTAATCGCAGTAGCGCGCGCGACCTCGCGCGTGACGGCGGTAGTGGAGCGGATCTTTAATGTCGACGCCACCGCGTAGCGAATACCCCCCAGGGTAGCCCATAGGCTCAGGTGCTGTCTTAATTCGGGGCTGAATTAAGCCAGTACCTAGGCTCACCCCCTACCTTTACTCCTCTGGCCCGGTCTGTTAATTTGGTCGGCTAAGATAAAGGAAAAGGGAAAAGAAAGAACTCCGAATGCCTCTTCCATCTGCCCGTAAGCGGGAAGTCATCCAAGCCAACGCTCGAACCACCAATGACAGCGGCTCGCCTGAGGTTCAGGTCGCGCTACTCTCGGCCCGGATCGAACAGTTGACCGAGCATCTCGCGGCGCACAAAAAGGACCATCACACGCGCCGCGGCCTGTTGCGACTGGTCGGCAAGCGTCGTCGGCTGCTTGACTACCTGCATTCGCGCGATTTTTCGCGCTACAAAGGGCTGATCGACAAGCTCGGCATCCGGAGATAGGCCGCACATATTCTGCCGCGCCGCCCTTAACGCATCGGGCGCGCGGGCCTTGGCTGTCATCCTGGCAGGTAACAAGGCGCGTCCTCTGTGACGCCTCGCGGGAAATTAAAAACCGCAATCGTCGCGCGGCCTCAGTCCTCCCTCAGGTATCACTAATGTACGAAAAACTCGAAATTGATTTCGCGGGGCGCAAGCTCTCGCTCGAAACCGGCCGGCTGGCCAAGCAGGCGCACGGCAGCGTGCTCGCGACCTATGGCGACACCGTGGTCCTCGCGACCGCCGTCTCGCAGTACGAAGCGCGCCCCAACATGGACTTTCTGCCGCTGACGGTCGACTACGTCGAGAAGACGTTTGCCGCCGGCAAAATTCCCGGCGGTTTTTTCAAGCGCGAAGGGCGCGCCTCCGAAAAGGAAGTCCTCACCTCGCGCTTGATCGACCGCGCGATGCGCCCGTTGTTTCCAAAGGGCTACGATCGCGAGACTCAAATCATCACGACGGTGCTCTCGGCCGATCGCGACAACGATTCCGACATGCTCTCGCTGATCGCTACGTCGGCGGCGCTGATGGTCTCCGACATCCCGCACAAGGGCCCGGTGGCTTCGGTGCGGATGGGCCGGGTCGAGGGCAAAATCGTCGTCAACCCGACATTTGCCGAGCTCGAAGGCAGCGATGTGTCGCTGGTCGTCGCGGCCAGTCCCGAGTCGATCATGATGCTCGAGGGCGGCGCCCAGATCGTCGACGAAGAGGTAATCCTCGAAGCGCTGTTCGCGGCGCATGAGGCGATGCAGCCGATATTCGCGATGCAACTGGAGCTGCAGCGCCGTGCAGGCAAGCCCAAACGCGAGTTCGCGGTCCAGGAACGCGACGCCGCTCTGCTGGCCGCCGTCGAGAAGAGTATCGGCAACGGAATCGAGAAGGCACTCGCGACCAAGGGCAAGAAAGAGCGCGCCGCCGCCGTGTATGCCGTCAGCGACAAGGTCGTGGCCGAGCTCGCCGAGAAGTTCCCCGACCGCTCGAAAGAAATCGTCGACGCTTGCGACTACCTCGTGCGCACGCGCGTGCGCCTCGCCATTCTCGACGACGACAAGCGAATCGACGATCGCAAGTCCACTGACATCCGCCAGATCAGCGCCGACGTGCAGGTGCTACCGCGCACGCACGGCTCCGCCGTGTTCACACGCGGCGAGACTCAGGCCCTCGCGACCGTCACGCTCGGCACGTCGTCCGACGAACAGAAGATCGACGCATTGCTTGGCGAGCGCTTCAAGAAATTCCTGCTGCACTACAACTTCCCGCCATTCTCGACCGGCGAGGTGAAGTTTCTGCGCGCTCCGTCGCGGCGCGAAATCGGCCACGGCGCGCTCGCCGAACGCGCGCTCTCTCCGATACTCCCGGACGAAGCGGACTTCCCATACACGATTCGCGTCGTGTCGGACGTGCTCGAATCCAACGGCAGCTCCTCGATGGCCACGGTATGCGGCGGCAGCCTGGCGCTGATGGACGCGGGCGTGCCGACCAAGTCGCCGGTCGCCGGTATCGCGATGGGCCTGGTCAAAGAAGGCGACAAGGTCCGCGTGCTCACCGACATCCTCGGCGACGAGGACCATCTCGGCGACATGGATTTCAAGGTCGCCGGCACCAAAACCGGCGTCACCGCGATTCAGATGGACAACAAGGCCGGCGGCGTATCGAAGGAAATCATGCGCCAGGCGCTCCATCAAGCGCGCGACGCCCGCTTACATATCCTCGGCATAATGGAAAAAGCGCTGCCCACCGCGCGCAAGGACGTTTCCAGCTACGCGCCGCGAATCGTTACGTTGCACATCAAGCCCGACAAGATTCGCGAAGTGATAGGCCCCGGCGGCAAAGTCATCCGCGGATTGGTCGAGCAGACCGGCTGCAAAATAGACATCGAAGACGACGGCACGGTGCTGATCGCGTCGGCGGACGGGACCGCGATGGAAAAAGCGATCAGCATGATCCAGGCGATCACCGCCGAGCCCGAGGTCGGCAAAATCTACCATGGCACGGTTCGCAAGATCGTCGAGTTCGGCGCCTTCGTCGAGATCATGCCCGGCACCGACGGCCTGCTGCACATCTCGCAAATCTCCAATGAGCGCATCCGCCGCGTCGAAGACGTGCTGCACGAAGGCGACGAGATTAACGTAAAGGTGCTCGACGTCGATCGCAGCGGAAAGATTCGGCTCTCGATGCGCGAGGCCGAGCAGGAACCCGGCAAGGGAAATTGACCCGCGAATGATTCAAAAGAGCGTTATCGGAAACGGCGTGCGCGTTCTCACCGAGGCGATGCCGCAAGTGGTCTCCTCTTCGATTGGCATTTGGGTCGAGAACGGCTCGCGCTACGAGGACCCGCCCGAGAACGGCACCTCGCACTTCATCGAGCACCTGCTGTTCAAGGGCACCAAAAAGCGCACCGCCGCGCAAATCGCCGAGGCCTTCGACGCCGTCGGCGGCGTGCTCAACGCCTTCACCGGCAAGGAGTACACCTGCTACTACGCCAAGGTGCTCGGCAAGGACCTCGAGATGGCGACCGAGGTGCTCGCTGATATTTTCCTTGAATCGGTTTTCGATCCCGCCGAGATAGAGCGCGAGCGCCAGGTCGTTCTGCAGGAAATCTCGCAGGCCGAGGATACACCCGACGATTTCATCCACGACCTCTTCAACGAAGAGTTCTGGAAGGGTCATCCGCTCTCGCTGCCGATCTTCGGTTCGGTCCAGACGGTAAATAAGATCGACCGCGAGCTGCTGATCTCGTTCATGGCGGCGCGCTACCGTTCCAGCCGCGTCTTCATTGCCGCCGCCGGCCAGGTCGAGCACGAGCGCCTGACCGCGAAATGCGCTGGATTGTTCGGCGGCGTCGCTGGTGACGGCAAGGTCGAAAAATTTTCGCCGCCGACCGACCATCCGTTTTTGATCAACCGCGAAAAGAAGCTCGAGCAGGCGCACATCTGCATCGGCGGCCCCGGTATCAGCC
>JBOHWI010000257.1:0-3363 GCA_050736675.1 Binatus sp. (SeqCode) | reverse complement strand
TGTATCGCGAGATGTCGGAGGCGATGCGTCAGGAGTTGCAGCCGCTCGTTAGCGCTCCGCTCGGGTCGCCTGATTGGAAGGGCAAGCTCGACGAGATGGTCGATCGGCGCGCGGGTCTGTTCGAGCGTGCGATGCCGTTCAAGAACGCGGCCGACGTGCATCGGCATCGCTCGGTCTTTCTTCGCATAGACTACGAAACGATGAGAGGCGAGGAGCGGGCCGCGCTCGTAGCCGCGCTGCCCGCGGCACTACAGAACGACAAAAGTTTTTTCGAGGCGCTCGACCAGGCTTTGAGTTTCTCGACCTGGCAGCATCTGCGCCACGATCAAAAGCTGACGCCCACGCAGGCCCGCCAGACAGTCGAGTTCGCAGTGCGCGCGTTGATTGGTGCGGTTGGGAACGTTCGGCCTACCAGCGGTCGAAATTGACCGGTGTGTTGGTCAGGGCATTGGGGTTCGGGTTTGGGCTCAGTAAGTGCGAGGTCGATGACGCTGAGCGCGCATTCGCTGTGCTATCCGGTGGTTGGGCAGCGCCCGGAATAGGCGGCGGCATTCCGTGGTTGGCGCTTGCAACTTCGGCCGGCGTTCGCGGCTCCTCGCTTTCGCCTTCGTCAGCAAGAAGCTTCCGAAGTAAGAGAGATGCATCATAGGTGTGCGGTTCGGCTTGGGGTTTGGCCCGGTACATTTCGATCGTCGCGGTACCCACCGTCGAGCCGAAGTCGTCGGTGTTTCCTTCGTTCGGTTTTTCTTCGTGTACCAGCACAAAATAATTGTAGTCATCTTGCAAAGTCACCTCTGCGCACCTTCTGAGCAGAAAGAAGTGAACGGTCTCTGGTGAGGTTATCCGGTTGCCGCGAAAAGTAACCTGCACAGTATTGCCGGCGAGCACCTTGTCCGAGTATCCGCCGGAAACCCCTTCAGGCTGATATTCCGTGGCGCAACCGGCCAGCAAGCAAACGGCTGACAGAGCAACCAGGCTAATCGACATTCGCATCGTGAGCCCTCCCGAGATGACGGTCTCAGCATACCAGCAACTCCTTCACGAAACTAACGGTTCTATTTATCTACAGTTTGACTACGACGTTCCTTGTTGTCTCAGCGCAGCGAAGGATCTCGCGCGCAGCTTGCGCCTTATGCCGCCCGAGTCTGCGCGTTATGCGGACGCCCGGTCAGAGAGCGCCCAACTGCTTGAGCGTTTTCTCGGCTTCTGAAGCGACGGTGGGATTTTTGGCGCTGTCGTCCAGCGCAAGTTTCAGATACTTGAGCGCGTCGTCGCGATGGCCGGTCTGTGCGAGCAGTTCGCCTATTCTGAGCGCGGCGAAAGTGTTCTTTGGTTCGAGCTCGTACGCCTTGCGATAGTATACCAGCGCGTCGTCGGTCCTGGGTGGAGAAAACGACATGTACGCCTCGCCGATATTCAAATACGCGCTCACCTGATTGGGCTCATACTTGACGAGCTTTTGATAAACCTTGACGACGTTGGTGAAGTCCGAGCGCGAGTTGTAGTAGAGGCCGAGATAAACGTAGGCGTCCTGATCGGTCGGATCGATTTCGGTTGCCTGCCAGAGCAGCTTTACGGCGGCGTCGCTGTCGGTCATTTTTATGGCGGCATCGACGAGGGCGCGGGCCTTGTTCGCATTGGCGTCCTGGGCGCGTGCGCAAACAGGAAAGGACGCGAGCGCAATTACAAGGGCGGCGACTAAAGTCAGTGATTTCAGCGCGGTTCGATCTCGCATGGCTTCAGGTAATGCACAGGACTTGGCCTCTAAATGGTGGCATGAAAGGCGCGTGCTGCAAAGCTATCGTGCGAGCGCGACGGCGCTTGCGACGAGAATAAAACGATGAAGGCGCATCGCTTCGTAGCTAACGGGCTTGAGTTGAATTGTCTTGACTACGGGGGCGGCGGCAAGCCGCCGATGCTCTTTGTGCACGGCGGTTCCGCGCACGCGCATTGGTGGGACTTCGTCGCGCCGGCATTCGTCGGCGATTTTCACGTGTTAGCGCTCGATCAACGCGGGCATGGCGAGAGCGAGTGGGCCGATGAATGGGCGTATGGCTCGCGGCACTATGTGTCGGATTTGGATCAGGTGATCGACGGGTGGGGATTCGGCGCGCCGATTCTAATTGGGCACTCGATGGGCGCGCATAACGTGCTCGCATACGCGGCGGAGCATAGCGACAAATTGCGCGCGATCGTGGCGCTCGATCCGCCTCCCGACTACACCGAGCGTGCGGTCGAATTCCTGCAGTCGATTGCCCGCAAGCCGTCGCGCCGCTACGAGTCGCTTGACGAGGCGGCGCGGAATTTCAGGGTCCTTCCGCGCGAGACGCTCGCGAGAAAAGAAATCCTCGAGCACGTTGCGCTCCACAGCTTCAAGCAGCTCGACGACGGCGCATGGACGCACAAGCTCGATCGGCGCACGATGATTCGCGAGCCGTCGCAAGTGTGGAAGTCGCTGCATCGGATTAAATGCCCGGCGCTGATCGTGAAGATCACGAAGAGTCCGCTGCTGGATCTCGAGGTCGCAAGGAAAATGGTCGCGCAGCTTGCCGACGCCCGGCTGGCGGAGGTCGATCACTCGTATCATCACGTGATGCTCGACAATCCCATGCAGCTTATCGAAGTAATCAAGGATTTCGTCGGCGATCTAAAATGAAAGAGCCGCACAGCCATCTGCTCGACGGGACTCCGCGACTGCATTACCTCGAGTGGAATCCGCACGCCGCGCGGACCATCATCCTGCTCCACGGTAACTCGGCGAATGCGTGGTGGTGGGAGCCGATGGCGCGCGCGATTGCGCCGGAGTACCGGCTGCTCGCGCTCGACCAGCGCGGCCACGGCGACAGCGAATGGGTGCGGCCGCGGGCGTACTCGCCGGTCGACTACGCAAACGATATTGCGAGGTTCGTCGGGCACGTGACGGCGAATGCGGAAAAGCCGGTCGTCGTCGGCCACAGCATGGGCGGGCTGAACGCGCTCGCGTTTGCGCGGAACCATCCGGAAAGTGCGCGCGGCGCGATGGCGATCGACGTCGCCGTCACCTCGAGTCGCGGGAGGGATCGATATCTGCGGCGGCTCAAAGGGCTGCCCGTCGTTACCTATCCCGATCTCGCGACGGCGAAGGCGCGGTTTCGGCTAATGCCGAACGAGGGCGGAATCGCCGACGAAATACTCCGCGAGATCGCCGAAAAAAGCCTGGCGCGGACCGATGAAGGGCGCTGGACGCTCAAGTTCGATCGCGAAAGTTTTCTCGGTGGCGACGGGATCGAGGTGCTCGAGACGATCAGGGAAATCAGTATTCCTACGATGCTCGTGCGCGCCGAGCACAGCCGTATCATGACGGCCGAAGCGGCCGAGCATGCG
>JBOHWI010000256.1:0-1668 GCA_050736675.1 Binatus sp. (SeqCode) | reverse complement strand
CCGTGACGCCGCCGCACACTGCAAAGTACTGAAATTCGGCGAAACGCAAGGTCGGGGGCGGGCCGCCTGCGGCCCGCTCTCGAGCTGTTTTCTATCTATCCGCAATGTGAAATTTGTGCAGGAAGCGATGGATGACGGGAGTGAGCAGCAGCCCGACCACCGCGATCAGCGCGAGTCCGCTGTAGAGCGCGTACACCGACGCGAAGATTTTGCCCGCGTTGGTATTGAGCGTATCGACCGGACCCATCCCGCCCAGGATCATCGACGCGTTGAGCAACGAGTCGATCCACTTCAAGCCGCCCAGATAGTGGTAGCCGCAGACTCCGGCCGCCAGCGAGCCCAGCACGACGGCGACTGCCATTGCGGTCCATCGTGCGAGCCGCACCAGGAACAGGCCGCGCGGCAGCAACTGTTCGTGATGAGCTTCGAACCGCATGGAATTTGTCCGGACGCCAGTAAGGATGAAAGCCTCTGCTCAACAGCCCTTAGCTGATGCCGGCCGATGCGACAATTCGAATCAGTCGAATGACGTTGTTCTGGTTGCGGCGTTCGTAGCGCGTCTCGTCGGCTAGCGAGCGCACGATGTGAAGACCGATTCCGCCAATCGGCCTGTTTTCCGCCGCCTCATCGAGATTCGAGGCCGACGCTGAGAAGGGATCGAACTCGCATCCGTCGTCGATGAATTCGATCTCCAGACGGTTGCCGTCGAGACCAAGCGCGATCTCGGCCTGGCCGGGCTCCGCTCGGCCGGCGTATCCATATTTCATCAGGTTGGTGAGCAACTCTTCGAGCAGAATCAGGATGCGAGGCGCTTCATCGGCGGCAATTCCTAGTTCCCTCACGAACGCGACGACGAAGCTGTCCACCTGGCGCATCGCCGTGGAATCCGCTCGGACGATTAGACGGTATTCGGGCATGGAATTAAGGCTGAGACCAGTTTTATCGGCTGGATGTCGTGAATGCCACGGCTGGCTTCTGACGCCGTGCGGCGGTAATCTCCACGCCGAATCCAGCCGGACTCGCGAAGGAGGGAAATTGAATTCCGTGACTCGCCCCTTGCGCATCGCCGGCAGCCTTGCCTTCATTCTGACACTCCTCACTGGTTCAGGCTCTGCCGCGGGAGCGGCCGACTCCCAGGTCGCACAGGTAAAGACCGTATCCGGACAAGCCGAGATCGTGCGCAATGGATCGCGCGCCGCCGCCAAAATCGGCGACCCTCTCTATGAAAAGGACACCATCGAGACCGGCGCCAACGGCTCGATCGGAATCACCTTTATCGACAACACCGTGATGTCGAGCGGCCCCAACAGTCAAATCGTGCTCGATGACTACAAGTTCAATTCGAGTAATTTCAAAGGCTCGATGCTCACCGATATGAACCGCGGCACGGTTTTCGATGATATCCGGCGATATCGCGCGCAGTTCGCCGGGCGCGATGAAGGTCAAGACGCCGACCGCGATTCTCGGCGTGCGCGGCACCCGCTTCGTAATCGAAGTCAAACCGTAGCCGATCATGCGCCGCCTCGCCCTACTTCCAATCCTCATTTTGCTGGCGTCTTGTTCCAGCCGTCAGTCGCTGTTCGTTGTGCTGCCCAATCCGGACGGCAGCTCGGGCGCAGTGACGATCGAGGACGGCCAGCAATCAGTATTGCTGGATAAACCGTACGC
>JBOHWI010000255.1:0-9967 GCA_050736675.1 Binatus sp. (SeqCode) | reverse complement strand
CGATCGAGCAGTTGATGCGGCGCGGGGGGCTCAGCCTCGACCATCTCCGCTATGCGCTCGAGTCGGCAGCGGTCGATGAGGACGTGCGCGCGATAGTCGTCGAGATCGCGGGCTTCGGCGCCGGCCTGGCCACCGCACACGAAGTCCATCGCCTGCTGCGCACCGCGCAGGCGAATGGCAAGCGGGTGATCGCACTTCTGCGCGGCGATGACGCGGGGCCGCGCGAATACCTTGTCGCCGCGGGAGCGGGCGAGATCGTCGCCAATCCAGACACGATGCTGACGATGCTCGGCGTGGCGACCGGCGGCGTTTTTCTCAAGAACGCGCTCGACAAGTTGAAAATCCAGGCCCAGACCCTGCAATGGAAGGAGTACAAGGGCGCCGCCGAGACGCTCGCCCGCGACACGATGTCGCCGGCGGTGCGCGAGAGCATGGAGGCGATCGTCGCGGACTGGGAGAAAATCCTGGTCGAAGCGATCGCGGCGGCGCGGAAACTGACCCCGGAGCGCGCACGTGAGCTGATCGCGGCGGGCTTCGTCACCGCCAGGTTTGCGGTCGAAAATCATCTGATAGATCGCGAGGGCTATATCGAAGACCTCCGCGCGGAATTCGATCCCGAGGCGAAGCGCAAAGTGTTCGTCAACCTGGCGCGCTACCGGCGCCACGCAATCTTCACGCGCGAGCGGGGACGCCGGGCGCGAATCGCGCTGGTCCACGCCACCGGCCCCGTGATCTCGGGCGAGTCGCCGGCGACCGGCGAATTTATCAGCGGCGTCGCCACCGCCGCGCAAATCGATCGCGCCTCGCGCGACGAGCGCATCAGCGCAATCGTGTTCCGCGTCAATTCGCCCGGCGGCTCCGCCGTCGGCTCGGACCTGGTCTGGCGGGCCGTGCGCGAGGCCCAGGGACGCGGCAAGCCGGTGGTGGTCTCGATGGGCGACGTCGCAGGCTCGGGCGGCTACTACGTCGCCGCGGGCGCCGACGCGATCGTGGCGGAACCGGCGACTATCACCGGTTCGATCGGAGTGGTGTACGCGAAGTTCAACCTCGGCAATCTGCTGAGCGAGCTCGGCGTCCATTTCGATTTCGTCAAAAGCGCGCCCATCAGCGACGCGATGTCGATTGCGCGTGCGATGACCGAGGGCGAGCTCGCGCAGCTCAATGAAACCATCGGACATCTGTACTCGGCCTTCACCGCGAAGGTTGCACAAGGCCGGCGGCTCAGTCCCGAGCAGGCCGAAGCGGTCGCCAAGGGGCGCATCTGGAGCGGCCTTGCGGCGAAGGAGTGCGGGCTGATCGACGAGCTCGGCGGGCTGTCAACCGCGGTGGCAATCGTGCGCGATCGTGCGCATATCGACCCGGATCGGCGCCACCAACTGGTGACCTACCGCGCCGAGCGCAGGTGGATGGATTTTCGCGGCGGTAATGCCGAGGTCTCGACGCCGTGGGCGATTCGCGCCGCCGCCGGTGCGCTCGGCATCCCACATCGCTGGGCGCCCGCAATGCTCGAGATTCTCGTCCGTGGCGGCGTGATGCTGCTCTGCCCGTTCATCGAGCTGTAGCTGCGCCGCGGATCAGATGCCCGCAACGACCAGTCTCGCATGCTCAGCGGGGCGCACATTCGAAAAATACCAATCCTCGGCGGCCATCCAGGGCTTGAGCCAATCGTTTTTCGGATCGCGTGCGAGGTGTCCGCGCGCGACCATCCGCCTCAGACGTTCCGCACGGGGCGTGTCGACGAAAATCGCGAAGTCGACAAATGGACGGAGTTCGGGGCGCGCGGAGTACACACCTTCAACCAGAATGATCTCCTTTGAGTCCAGCTGTATCCATTGATTCAGGCGATCTGTTTCCCAATCGTGTCGCTGATACCGCGCGGTTTCTCCGCGGCGCAGCGGCAGAAGCGCCTCGTCCCGCATCCGCTGCCACGGGAAGTACAGCAGATACGCTTCTTCGGGAGCGAGGCGCGTGGAGCGATCTTCGTTCAGCGGGCGAAAGAAATGGTCGGCGCGGAGAATACTAACGGCTCCAAGCCGATCGCGAATCCCGTGAGCCAGGGTCGATTTTCCTGCCCCGGCTCCACCGTCGATCGCAACCGTTACCCGTGGCCGCGCGGCTCGTGCGCTCTCGATCAGGCCGCATGCCGCCTGCACCGCCTCGTCCGGACTCATCGCTAGAGCGGGGAGCGTTCGATCTCCTCGCGTATCGAGTACATCTTCTGCCGCGCCTCCGTGATGTAGGCGTCGAGGTTGCGGCGATGATTCGCGAACAGACCGTCGGGCGAGCCGTTCAGGACGATCAGCGGTTTCATGACGGCGGCCTTGCCGAGCGCATCGATCGATTCGTCGAACAGCGTCTTCAGGACCGGGTCGTCCTTGATTTGTCCCGCATACTCGCGCACGAGCGCGAGCATCATGTGATACATCACGTACGCGTAACCCTGTGAGTGATAGAAGTAGTGGTCGCAATCCCAGCTGTGGACCGCGCCGCCGTTGTCTTCTGTTGTTCGGTAGAGGTTCGCATGGGCGTCGCCCAAAAGATCGGTCCACGTCTGGAGCAGGCGGACCAGCTCGACGGCGCGGGTGTTCAGCTCGCGCGACGACGGCGGCGTGGTGTGCAGCCCGGCGACATACATCCGCAGATGCTTGACGCCGTCGTCGTACTTGCTTTCGGCGGACGGCAGGATCCATTTTTCGGCATCGTTGCGGAAATCAGTGTCGGCGATGACCAGGTTCGGATCGTACTGATTCGAGGAAACCTTGGTCAGATGATCCTTCAGAACCCGCGTCGTCTCGCGCACCGCCATGATGATGCCGAGCTGGCGGTCCGAGTTGTTGTCCGGACCGATTTTGGGACCCCACAGGAAAAAGTCGTTGGGCCGCCAGCCAAAGCCGGTGTGCAACTCGTGGTCCATGATTGCGGCCAGCGTCGAGGCATAAATCTCGCCGGGTGGGAAAGGTTTGTCGGGCTGAAAATTCTGAGCGATGTCGTAGTCGAGCCGATTATGACGCTTCTGGCCGAAATGAAGCGCGAGGTTGCCGCCAATCCAGATTAGGAGGAGGGCCCCAGCCCCATACAGAAGTCGGTTCCGGTTCATCGCGACCTAGTTGGCATCAAGCGGTGACTTTGCCGGACGGAACTATATCAGGATTGCTACGATGCCGCGCGCAGTGGAACTTCTGCGCCGCTGGCGCGCTTCAGCTCGTCGCGGCTGGTGCCCAACTGCTTGAGCAAGGGTAACACGGCGCGCGTGAGGAACGTGCGCGGACTTATCCCGCCGCCGCCAATTTGAAGGTTCTCGCGATAATTCGGAATCAGGCCGTCGCCGGGCATCTTGAAATTCGCAAGCACGTGCGCCAGATCCGCCAGTGTGCCCACGCGATCTTCGGCCATCTCGATCTCGATCATCGCGCGGTAGAAGCCGGAGTGAGCGGCCTCGTCGCGGCTGACGAGAAAGAAAATTGCTTCAAGCGCCGGATCGTTCTCGAGTTCGGCGCGATCTTTTTGCGCACGATACGCGAGATAGGTCGCCGATTCCTGCAGCGCGCCGTAGCAGCTCATCTGGCGGCGCGTTGCGAAGGGCAGTTTCCACGAGCGCGAAAATACGTCGGCCTCGAACTTGTCGAATTGCTCTTGCGTGTGCATCCCGGAACGCAGCAGATATTCGCGGAAGACGAGTCCATGGCGTGATTCCTCGTAGCTCCAGGCCGCTTGGAACCAAGCGAGCCCGAATACGCCGCGCAGCAACTCAACACCGCCCACAGTGTAGTCCGGCAGGTACATCTCTTCCGCGCAATACGTTTCGATGCGAAGCGCGCGTTCCGGAGTATTGTCGGCGGGCGAAAGCTTGTCCCAAGGGACATCTTCGAACAGATTCCACCTGCGCTTGCGCTCGGCAGTCTCGAAGAAGTCCATATACGCGCGATAGAATTTATCTTTTGCAGTCATCAGGCGGGAACGACGCGTCAAGTGTAGCACGCGCGCGACTCAAACCCTAATTTTAGGTGTTACCTAGGTGACAAATCGCAGAAATATTCCGCTTAGAAAATACTTAATAAACGTTTAGCTAACGAGGCTGACTTGGCGACGTCGGCAGGAGCGAGCAGCGCAATCGCGGCGACCGGCTTGCCGCCTTGAGTCACGTTCGCGGTGCCAATCTGCTGTCCGGCTTTGATTGGAGCTTTGATCGATTGCGGCAGGTTGTAATCGACTTTGATCGCGTTGTTCGTGTCGCCACGCTTGACGAAGACGCCCGCGTCGCCGCCCCAGAGCGGCTTGATACTGGCGGTGTCGGCGTCCGTCACGGCGACGGATTGAGCGATCGGTGCGCCTTTCTTGGCGACCGAATGCATCTCGTAGTTGAGGAATCCCTGCGACAGCATCTCCGACGCTTCCTTGAAATTCGTCAGTTTGTGCTGACTGCCGAGCACCACCGCGATCAGCCGCAGGCCGCCGCGCTTTGCCGTCGCGACCACGTTGAACCCCGCCTTGTCGTAAAATCCGGTCTTGAGCCCGTCGCATCCCGGATACGTCCGCACCAGGTGATTGGTGTTGCGCAGCGTGAACGTCCCGCCACGAAACGGCGCAGTGTCGATCGACGACCAGCGAATCACGTCGGTATATTTCACCAGCTCGCGTGCGAGGATCGCCTGGTCGTAGGCGCTGGCGACGTCGGGCGACTCGCCCTTCGCGGGCGGCAGCCCGTGCACCGAGTAATAGTGCGAGTCTTTCATCCCGAGCGCGGCGGCCTTCTGGTTCATCATCACGACGAATGCTTCAGTCGAGCCCGCGACATACTCCGCGACCGCCGCCGACGCGTCATTGGCCGAGTGCACGACCACAGCTTTCATCATATCGTCGAGCGAAAACGTCTCGCCTTCCTTGAGATAGACCTGCGAACCGCCCATCTCGGCCGCTTTGCGCGAAGTGGTGATCTGGTCGGAGAGCTTGAGCGAGCCGTCGTGAATTTTTTCGGCAACGATCAGCATAAGCATCATCTTGGCCAGCGACGCGGTCGGCCACGGCGTGTGATCGTTGGCCTCGAAGATGACGGTGCCGGTAGTAGGTTCGAGCACGCACGCTTCGGCGTACGCACCCAGGGCCGTGCTCGACGAGCTGGCGGCGGCGCTTTCCTCTTCCGCGGGTGCGGTCTTCGCGGCTGCATGATGACGACGCGCGGCGTGGGCATCGTGCGGCGACGTCAGCGCAGCAAGCGCGACGGTCAGTGCGATAAGTCCGAATTTTCGGCTAACGGGAAGTCCGGCAACGAAACCGGATCTGCCGGACGCTGAAATAACTCTCATCGCGCACCACCTCCGCAACACATCGACCCGACGTCTGCATAGTAGCCGACAACTCGCACCTCGGCGAGCGTCTGTGCGCTAAAAGCGGTCGGCGGTCCAGTAAACCGAGCGCGAATCGGCGAAGAGGTCGAACGCACGCGCCGTGGCGGCTTCCGGCGCGATCGCGAACCGTCGCGCGAGCTTGTCGGGCGCGAGTACTCGCCACATGTAGTTGTTGTCGACGTGATGCGCGACGGCGCATCCCGCGTCGGCCAACGCTTTTTCGAGCGCCGGATCGTGCGCAGTATGCGTGACGAGCACCGACGGCTCCGCGGGCTTCGATGCGCTGTGGAGCAGCGCGGCTCGCCGATGATCCCCGACGTGCCGGACGGTGACGGGCACGCCGCCCGACGACTGGCCCAGGTACTTGAACGTCGCGAGCATCGCGTCGCCGCCGATGCCGTCGGGGACATAGCCGTATTCCATCGCCATCGAGACGCCGTGAAAGCGCGTCACCCGTGCATAGGCTGCGATTCGTGTGTCGTTGCCTTCGCGACACACGACGAAATACTCCTCGGAGCCCTCGCCGGGATGGAGCGGCTGATTGCCGGCGAACTTGAGGTTCGCGCGCCACGCGGCGTCGTCGCGGACGGCGGTTACATTGAAGCGTCCACTGTAGCCGCGATGAATTGCGGCAATCTCGGCAAGGTCGCGCTCAGTCTCGAATGAGTCAATGACAAAACGATCGTCAGTGCGAATCGAAGCGGCGGCGGCCAGAATACTGAACTTGCGCTCGAGCTCGCGCCATCCGAACTGGTTGTAGAAGGTCAGCCGTTCCGCGAACAGCAGCGACACCTCGAAGCCCTCGCGCACCATCGTATCGACCGCGAGGCGCATCAGCGCCGACGCCACGCCCTTGTGCCTGTAGTCCGCGAGCGTGAAGACCGAGCCGATGCCGCCCATCGGCACCGATTTCCCGTCGAGATTGACGGCGCGATCGAAAATCTGAACGGTCGAAACCAGCCGCCCGCCGTCGCTGGCCACCAGGCAGAGCGCGTCGCGGAAGGTTGGGTCGTTATGATTGTAACGGGCGAAAAATTCGCCGCGATCGTCGTACCAACGACCGAGCAGCTCGAGCACTTCGTCCCGCTCGTCGCGCCGCGCAGCCCGAACTTCCATCGTTCAGCGCAGGTCGAGATGAACGCTGGTTGGTGCGCCGCCGCGATTTACTACGAGGTCGATCGCTGACGCGGTCTTCACTGCCTGGATCAGGCCCATCGCCTGCATCGGATTGGTGACGGGCTGTCCGTCGATCGAGGTCAGCAAGTCGCCGTTCTGCAGGCCGAGCTGGTCGAAGACCGAGCCGGGCTGGACCTGGGAGATCGAGAAGCCGTCGGTCTTGCCGTTGACGAAATGCGGCATCGCGCGCATCTGGCTGAAAAATTGAGCGGGATTTTCCATCGTATGCTGAACTTCGGCGCGGCTGACTTCGAATTTGCCGGGTCCGACCTTCTTGAGCTGGACCTTGGCGCTGCCGCCGCCGTTGTCATCGCTACTGTCGTTGTCGTCGCTGTCGTCGTCGCTATCGTCGTTGTCGGTAGGCGGCACGGGACGACCAGCAATTGGACCGCCGAGCGCCCGCAGTTTACGCTGCATTGCAGCGGGCAGTCCTCGGAGCAGCGGCCCTCTCATCCCGCCGGCGTTTATACCGCCGCCCAACTGGGAAGGCGGGACTTCTGTAAGTTCCGAGGTTGGAATCTTGAGGGCGACGCGGTGGCCGCCGCGGTCGATGATCGCGCGGTTGGTCTCGACACTTACCAGCTTACCCGCGTCGGGGATGTTCTCTCCTACCCGGTAGAGCGATTCGTTGCCGGCGGGATCTTCAATTATTGCATATGGCTTCGACTTGCTGACCAGCGAAGTGCCGATCAGCTTCAGGTGCAGGTCCTCCTCGACCACCGGCGCAGGCCCGGTCTCCTGCGGGGTCGCGTTGAAGATGTCGCGCTTGACGATCGAGTCGTAGTAGGCGCGTGTCCGCACACCGTTTGCGATCTTGCGCGCGGACGGCACGATGCTCGCCGTGTCGGGTTCGGTCGAAACGCTGCGCGCAATGATGTCGCGCACGCACATGGCGGAAACAACCGCCAGCGCCGCGACCAGGACGAAGTTCAGGATCGTAACGTGGATTTGTGAGAACTTGAGTTGCATTTACAGGATCGATTCAGCCTCGTATGCGCATCCCTTGACTAGACGCTGCACGTCGTAGTTCCATTCACCCTTCCAGCGGCCGATCACAAGGCTGGCCGGGCTATCGCCGCCGCGGATCAAGTCCATCAGCCGCAACAGGTAGATGCTCTCATCCTGGCCCTGATTGTTCAACGCCCGCTGGCGCTCGAGCCCCTTGGCCGCGATCTGCATCAACTCGTAGCCGAGCGCCTGCAGCTTGAAGCGGCCGGCACGCGCCTCGAGGCCGTTTTTGTGCGCGGCGTCCGCGATTTCCAGCCGTTCGCGATAACTCCATTCCTTGACCAGGTCCCACGCCGCCGCCAGGCAATCGTCGTTGTAGAGCACACCCTTGAGCAGCGCCGGCAAAGCGAGCATGAAATGCGGCGGCTGGCTGTCGGCGGTGCGTATCTCGACGTATCGCTTGAGGCGGACCTCGGTGAAAATCGTGGTCAGGTGATTGGTCCAGTCGTCAACCGTGGCGCGCTCGCGACCGTAACCGCGCTCGAGATACTGGCGAAAGGTAAGACCCGGCGGCTGCGTCAGATCGATGTACTCATGGTTGCGAATCAGGAAGTACATCGGCACGTCAAGCGCGTACTCGGCATAATCCTCGAACGAACAATCGTCGCGGAACACGAACTGCGGCACTCCGCTGCGCTCATTGTCGGTATCGGTCCAGATGTGTCCGCGGAAGCTGTGGTAGCCGTTCAGGCCGCCGTCGCTCAACGGAGAGTTCGCGAAAATCGCGTACAGGATCGGCACGATTCCCATGCTGACGCGCAGCTTGAGCATCGCGTCCGCCTCGTCGCCGTAGTCGAGGTTGGCCTGCACGCCCGCCGTCTGCTTCATCATGCGCTGGCCGAGCGTGCCCTTGCGCGCCATGTACGGATACATGATGTGGTAGCGGGCTTTCGGCAGCAGTTCGATCTGGTCGATGCGGCTGACGGGTTGCATGCCGAGGCCGAGCACCGTCGCGCCGATGCGGCTGGTCAGGTCGATCAGTTGCTGGACATGGGTCGCGAACTCTTCGCGCGCACAGTGGATAGTCTCGCACTGCTCGCCCGACAGCTCGATCTGCCCGCCGGGCTCGAGCGTGATTTGAGAACGCTTACCGTGTAGCGCGAGCACATGCCCGTGCTCGTCCTCGGGCTCGAAGCCGTAGTCCGAGGCCATCCGCTGGAGAAGAACTTCGACGCCGGCGGCGCCGGAGTAGGGGATCGCAGTACCGTCGATGTTGCGAACGACGACCTTTTCGTACTCGGTGCCGATGCGCCAATTCGCGCGGGGCTTGGCGCCTTCCTGAAAGTAGCGGATCAGGTCCTCTTTCTTTTCAAGCAACTCACTCATGAATCGAATCCAGTCGCGACTCCCTGAAAAAGAAGGCCCTGCAAGCGCGCTTATAATGGCCTCAGAAAACATGCGAGGCAAGTACGACTCGGGGGTGGGAGACAGAACGGAAATGTAGGAGATTTGAGACGGCCGTGTAACATTGACAGCGAGAGAAATCAGCGATGCCGCAGCTAATACTTGCCATCGACCAGGGGACAACGGGCACGACGGTCTTCGTCGTCGATGCGCGCGGGCGGATTCGTGGGCGCGCTTACGCCGAGATCCGGCAGTTCTATCCGAAACCGGGATGGGTCGAGCACGATCCTGAAGAAATTTACCGCTCGGTCGTAACGCTCTCGAAGAGAGCTATCGCCGCCGCGAAGGTATCTGCCGGCGCCATCGCGGGAATCGGCATCACCAATCAGCGCGAGACCTTCGTGGTGTGGGAACGGCGCAGCGGCCGTCCGGTTCATCGCGCGATCGTCTGGCAATGCCGCCGCAGTGCCGCTATCTGCGACGCGTTGCGCGAGCGCGAACCCGAAGTTTCGCGCCGCACCGGGCTCATCATCGATCCTTACTTCTCCGGCACCAAGCTCAAGTGGTTGCTCGACCAGAAGCCCGAATTGCGCCGGCGCGGCGCGCGCGGCGAGCTCTGCTTCGGCACGATAGACACCTGGCTCGTGCACAAATTGTCGCGCGGCGCGGAGTTCGTGACCGATTATACCAACGCGTCGCGGACCATGATGTTCAACCTGGCGCGGCGCGAATGGGACGACGCGATGCTCGCGATGCTCGGCGTTCCGCGCGAGATGCTGCCGCGCGCCGCGAGTTCGCGCGGTCCGCTGGCCGAGACAGCGCCCGGGACTGTAGCGCCGCACCCGATTCCGATCGCGGCGATAATCGGCGATCAGCAATCTGCGCTCTACGGGCAGGGCGCGGTCGCTGCGGGCGACTCGAAGGCGACGTACGGGACGGGCGCATTTCTACTTATGAACACCGGCGACCAGATGGTGCCGTCGAAGAATCGGCTGCTCACGACGGCTGCGCTCGCCCCGGCCGGCGAGCCCGCGTACGCGCTCGAGGGTTCGGTGTTTATAGCGGGCGCGGCCGTGCAATGGCTGCGCGACGGG
>JBOHWI010000254.1:0-2888 GCA_050736675.1 Binatus sp. (SeqCode) | reverse complement strand
CTATTCAGGGCAACCTGATCAAGGGCGACACGACCAGCGGCGAGCATTTCAAGACCTACGCGCCCGACGACCCCGACCTGGTCAAAACGCTGCGTGAAAAGGGCGTCAAGATCGCGGCCAAGCCGGTCGAAGGCGATCCGTGGTGGATGGTCGCGCTGGTGCAGTGGTTCCCGATAATAGTCCTGGCCGCGCTGTGGATTTTCTTCATGCGGCAGATGCAAATCGGGGGCGGCAAAGCGATGTCGTTCGGCAAGAGCCGAGCCAAGCTGCTGACTGAGAACACCCACAAAGTCACCTTTGCCGATGTGGCGGGAATCGACGAGGCGAAGGACGAGCTCGAAGAGATAATTCAATTTTTGCGCGACCCCAAGCGCTTCACGCGGTTGGGCGGCCGAATCCCCAAAGGCGTGCTGCTGGTCGGCGCACCTGGAACCGGCAAGACGCTGCTGGCGCGCGCGATCGCCGGGGAAGCGGGCGTGCCGTTCTTTTCGATTTCCGGATCGGACTTTGTCGAGATGTTCGTCGGCGTGGGCGCCTCGCGCGTGCGCGACCTATTCGTGCAGGGCAAGAAGCATGCGCCATGTATCATCTTTATTGATGAGATCGACGCCGTCGGACGCCATCGTGGGGCCGGCCTCGGCGGCGGTCATGATGAGCGCGAGCAGACACTCAACCAGTTGCTGGTCGAGATGGACGGGTTCGAGGCCAACGAAGGCGTAATCCTGGTCGCGGCTACGAATCGTCCCGACGTGCTCGATCCGGCGTTGCTGCGCCCCGGCCGCTTTGACCGGCGCGTGGTGGTGGCGCTGCCCGACGTGAAGGGCCGCGAAGGCATTCTCAAGGTCCATACGCGCAAAGTGCCCTTGGCCGACGATGTCGACGGATCCAAACTGGCCCGCTCGACGCCGGGCTTCGCGGGCGCCGATTTGGAGAACCTTGTCAATGAGGCCGCGCTGCTGGCGGCGCGCCGCAACAAGGACAAGGTCGAGATGTCGGACTTCGAGCTGGCCAAGGACAAAGTCATGATGGGCGCGGAACGGCGCTCGATGGTGATGTCGGCCTCGGAGCGCAAGATTATCGCGTATCACGAAGGCGGGCATGCGCTCGTCGCGATGCTGCAACCCGGCGCGGACCCGGTCCACAAAGTTACGATTGTCGCTCGCGGGATGGCGCTCGGCGTGACGCAGCAATTGCCGATGGACGATCGCTACACCTATCCGCGCGACTACCTGGTGACGCGGCTGGCGGTAATGTTCGGCGGGCGCACGGCCGAAGAACTCGTGTTCGGGCAGATGACGACCGGCGCGGGCAACGATATCGAAAAAGCGACCGAGCTCGCGCGCAAGATGGTCTGCGAATGGGGCATGAGCAAGGAGCTCGGGCCGATGACGTTCGGGCGGCGCGAGGAACAAATCTTCCTGGGTCGCGATATTTCGCATCACAAGGATTACTCGGAGCAGACGGCGCTCGAGATCGATCGCGAAGTGCGCAAGATAATCGACGACTCATATCACAAGGCGCGGCAACTGCTGTCGGACCATCTGGTGTTGCTGCATGCGATCGCGGCGCGGCTGCTCGAGAAGGAAGTGCTCGACGGCAGCGAAGTCGCAGCGATGGTGACGGCGTTCAAAGAAGGACGTGAATTGCCGCCCTCGCCGGCTGCCGTTCGCAACGATCCGCCGCCGCGTCCGGGTCCGGATACCGGCAAGGAGAAGCGCGCCGAGAATGAAAACGAAAGCCCGGTGCCGGGACTCCCGCCGAAGCCGGTCCTGGTGTAGTCGTCTCGTGGGCGCGCGGTCTCGCTGATTCGCAGCGCTCGAAGTGGTTCGGTTCGCGGGCGCGAGTCGGTTCCCGCGCGGGTGAGGGGGAAGTGGGGCCGGTGCGATGCAACGCTCCTCGATCAAATCCAGTTCAACATCCAGTGATTATGGCTCCAAGCGGCGGGCGCCTCAGCCGGCGCCTGCGAATCTCAAGCTGGCCGACGGCCGCGTAATCAACTTCCCGGCAATCATGGGCGTGCTCAACGTGACGCCCGACTCTTTCTCCGACGGCGGAAAATACCTGGAGGCGGATCGCGCCGTCGAGCACGCACTCGCGATGGAAGCGGCGGGTGCGGACGTGATCGACGTGGGCGGTGAATCGTCGCGTCCCGTCGGTGCGGTAGAGATCCCGGTTGAGGCCGAGCTCGCGCGAGTGACGCCGGTGCTCGAGCGGCTGGGCAAGCGGCTCAAAGTGCCAATCTCGATCGACACCAGGCGGGCGGCGGTTGCGCGCGTCGCGCTCGATTTGGGGGCCGCGATGATCAACGACATTACTGCCCTCGAGCACGACTGCGCGATGGCGCCGCTGGCGGCAGCGACGAAATGCGCGGTGGTGCTGATGCATATGCGCGGCGGTCCCGCGAATCACATCAAGTTCGCACGCTACCGCGACGTGGTGCGCGAGGTCGTCGCCTACCTGGGCGCGCGCGCCGGATTTGCCGCCGCGGCGGGAGTTGCGCGCTCGCGAATAGTCGTCGATCCGGGCCTGGGATTCGCCAAGACTGCCGAGCATAATTTGAAATTGCTGGCCGCCTTGCCCGACCTCCGTGCGCTCGGCTATCCCGTATTAGTGGGCGCGTCGCGCAAGACCTTCGTGGCGCGAATCACAGTCGGCGCCTCTGCCGTCGCCGGCGAGCGGGATCTGGAATTCGGGACGGCGGCGGCAAACGCGCTGGCGGTAGCGGCGGGCGCGGCGATCGTGCGCGTGCACGACGTGGGCGCGGGCGCCGCCGTGGTGCGAATGGCTGCGGCAATGAGCGGACGGGATCGGCGGTTCAGGCGCGATGCATAGCTACATACCCATGATACCGCAGCCGCGCTGGCAGGATGTCGTTGACATCCTGATTG
>JBOHWI010000253.1:0-3538 GCA_050736675.1 Binatus sp. (SeqCode) | reverse complement strand
GGCTACTATTCCGCCGGGGCGAAGGGAGGGATATCGAACTCGCCGCGTTCATCGCCCTGCTTGGGTTTTTCTTCTTTGCACCGCGGATGCATGAGCGATACGAGTACGCCGTGATCGTGTTCCTGGTTCCAATTGCACTTGAGTCGCCGGTGTTGACACTGACTTTCGCGCTGGTCACCGCCGCATTTTACTCGAACCTGTTGTATGTAATGCGTGTGTTCGAGGATCCGCGATTCGGATTCGATAACCGCTGGATCGTCTGTGGCGTTACGATGAATTTGGCCGCCTTCGCAGGCGCGGTATGGTTTGCCTTCCGCGATTCGCATTCTGACTCGGCCACCTCTCCGCGTGAGAAACCGAAAGAGCGACCACTGAACATCCATAGCCTGCGTGCAGGCTGACCGTAACAAAACGATGGATCGCGAATCGACGCGCGCAGGCCGTTCGCGGTGGTTTGACATGGTAGTGGCACGGCGACGCGCGTATCGTCATGAGTGGTCCGGTTAAATCCGATCCGATAGACGAAAGGGTCAACCCATGTCGCTCAAAATCGAAGACTACGCTCTCATCGGCAACATGCATACCGCCGCGCTGGTCGGGATCGACGGCTCGCTCGATTGGCTGTGCGTACCGCGTTTCGATTCGCCGGCCTGCTTCGCCGCGCTGCTCGGCAGCCCGCAGAATGGGCGCTGGCTTATCGGACCGCGCGAGCATCAGCATGAAGTTCGCCGCCGCTACCGCGACGACACGCTGATACTGGAAACCGAGTTTCGATGCGCCGGCGGTACGGCCGCCCTCATCGACTTCATGCCGGTGGCCGAACGCACCGGCAGGGTGGACATCGTTCGCATGATCGAGGGTCGGGCCGGGCGCGTGCCGATGCGCACGGAACTGATCATGCGCTTCGACTACGGCAGCACGCTTCCCTGGGTCACCCGCCGCAAGGGCGGTCTGCGCGCGATTGCGGGACCCGACGCGCTGCGGCTGTACTCGCCGATCAAGTTGCACAGCAAGGACTTCAGCACGGTCGGCGAGTTTGAAATCTCCGCCGGGGAGAATCTTGCGTGCGTGATGACCCGCTATGCGTCGCATCTTGACGAGCCGCGCCGACGCGATCCGGATGAGATGCTGCGCGAAACGCAGAGTTGGTGGGAGAAATGGTCGGCGCGATGCACCTATCGGGGCGAATGGCGTGACGCGGTGTTGCGCTCGCTGATAACGCTCAAGGCGCTTACTTATCGCCCAACCGGCGCGATCGTCGCGGCGCCGACCACCTCGCTGCCCGAGAAGATCGGCGGCGTGCGCAATTGGGACTACCGTTACTGCTGGGTACGCGACGCGACCTTCACGCTGTACGCACTATTGATCGCGGGCTACACGGAAGAGGCGCGTGCGTGGCGGCAATGGCTGCTGCGGGCCGCGGCCTGTCATCCAAAAGAGTTGCAAATCATGTACGGACTGGCCGGCGAACGCAGGCTCGACGAGTCGGAAATCGACTGGCTGCCCGGTTATGAAAACAGCCGCCCGGTGCGCATCGGCAACGCCGCCCACCATCAATTCCAACTCGACATATACGGCGAACTGGTCGATGCGCTGCACGTGGCGCGCCGCTACGGGATGCGCTCCGACCGCGATACGTGGCGGATGCAGCGCGGTTTGATCGATTTTCTTGAATCGGCCTGGGAACAACCGGATGAGGGCATCTGGGAGATTCGCGGAGCGCGCCGCCCTTTCGTCTATTCGCGCATGATGGCGTGGGTGGCAGTCGATCGCGCCATCAAAGAAGTCGAGCGCACCGGAGTCGCAGGGCCTCTGGATCGCTGGCGAACCTTACGAAACCGCATCCACGACGACGTCTGCCGCCAAGGCTTCAACGCGACCCGCGGCGCCTTCGTACAATCATACGGCAGCGACGCGCTAGACGCCTCGTTGCTCATGATGCCGCTGGTGGGTTTCCTGCCGGCAACCGACCCTCGCGTCGTCGCCACCGTGGAGGCGATCCAGCGCGAACTCATAGTCGACGGACTGGTGCGGCGTTATTCGGCAACCGTGGACGGGTTACCCGCGGGTGAAGGTGCCTTCTTGCCCTGCTCCTTCTGGCTGGTCGATTGCCTGCAAGCGATGGGGCGGAGCGACGAGGCGCACGACCTATTTGGCCGACTGCTGGAGTTGCGTAACGACGTTGGCTTGCTGGCCGAGGAGTTTGATCCGGTGAGCAAGCGGCAGGTCGGAAATTTTCCTCAGGCGCTGTCCCACATCGCGCTCGTCAACAGCGCCTGCAATCTTACGATAGAGCACGGCCCCGCGAAGCATCGCGCCGCTCCACATGCTTTTCACCCGATCCGACGAACGACGTCGCCGACGCCGGCGTAGAGTTAAGACGAGACTAATCGACGCTCCGCCAGAAGCGGCTAGACTTCCTCGACTCGGTTCGCTAGGGCATAGCCAAACGACTGTTTTGAATTGGCCGCGAGAGCGATGGGCCCTCAAGCACAGGAATATCGCGATGAGATCGAGACGCTTATACCGGCGCGTCTGGATCTCGTGCCGTGGTGCCGATTCCATTGGCTACTGGTAGTCGCTCTCGGCATCACCTGGATTCTCGACGGCCTGGAAGTAACGCTGATGGGCGCGGTCGCGGCAGTTCTGCAGCATCCGCAAACCCTCAATTTCAGCGCCGCGCAAATTGGATTCCTCAGTTCCAGCTATCTGACCGGCGCCGTGCTCGGCGCCCTGGTGTTCGGGCATCTTACCGACAGATTCGGGCGGCGGACCTTTTTCTTCATCACGCTCGCGCTTTATCTCACGGGAGTCGGCCTGACGGCGTGCGCGTGGAACCTGTGGAGCTTTGCGCTTTTCCGCTTCATCACCGGCGCCGGCATCGGCGGAGAATACTCGGCTGTCAATTCCGCAATCGACGAGCTGATTCCGGCTGAATACAGGGGACGAATCGATCTCGCGATCAATGGCAGTTTCTGGGTCGGCGCCGCCCTCGGCTCAGTCTCCACGCTGATCACACTCAATACCGCGATCTTGCCGATCAACGTCGGTTGGCGCCTGGGCTTCGCGATCGGCCCGCTCGTCGGCGCGGTGATTCTCTACCTCAGGAGATTCGTGCCGGAGAGCCCGCGATGGCTTTTGACGCATGGCAGAGTGGCAGAGGCGGAGAGCGTGGTGAGCGACATCGAGCGGCACGCGTCCGCGGCAGGGAAGTTGAGACCGCCGCTCGGCGAAATGGTTCTTCGCATCCGGCAGCGACAGCGCTTCGGACTGGACGTGGTCTTCGAAGCGATCTTTCGCCGCTATCTCGGCCGGTCGATTGTCGGGTTTACGCTGATGACGGCGCAGGCGTTCGTCTATAACGCCATATTTTTTACCTACGCGCTGGTGCTCACCCGCTACTATGCAGTCCGCCCCGACGCGACCGGCCTCTATATGCTGCCCTTTGCGATTAGCAACTTCCTGGGGCCGCTGTTGCTTGGCCGATTCTTCGACACGATCGGCCGCAGGCAAATGATCGCATTCACCTACGCCGCCT
>JBOHWI010000252.1:0-6416 GCA_050736675.1 Binatus sp. (SeqCode) | reverse complement strand
CGATAAACGTATCGATCGCATGCGCCACGCCGGGATCTACGTTCAGCGAAGGATAAACCTGGTACTCGAGGTAGTCGCGCAGCAATTGGGCAGCGAAGATAAAGCCGGCAACGATCGCCACCGCCTCGATCAGAACCAGCGGCGTCAGCGGCTGGCTGCCCAGGTTCGCGAGCCGGATGCTGAGGGCGCGACCCATCGGTGCGCGCAGACCGGTAAGTTCCAGCGCCAGCATGATGACGATTATCGAGCCGAAGTACTCGAGCAGCCGGCGAGCGGAAGTGTAGAAGGTCCGCGCTTCTTGCGGGCCGACCTCGTCTCCCAGGATCAAGCGATGAAGCGACGAACGCAGCGCCTGATGAAGAATCATCGCGACCACGAACAAACCGGCCACGGCCCACGTGCGTATCCACACAAAGGCCGCGAGCCTGTGATATCCGGCCCACTGCAACAGCGCCATGATCAGCGTCAGCGTGAAGACCAGCGGATACATGCGGTCCAGACCGCGCACAAAGCCGCGATACATGCGGTTGGGCATCTGTGGAAACAGCGCCATGACCGCGCGGCGGCGCAGCAGCGCGACGGCTAGAAAGACGATCAGCGAGAAGTCGAAAATCCATCGGAACAGCGCGATCGCGTCGGGCAACGCCCCTAACTTCGCCGCCGACTCCAGGAGTGCGTCGATGAAGATGCCGTACACCGCAAGCAGCCACGCGATGCGATACAGGTAGCGGCGGTGCTCGGGTGGAATATCGAGCAGCGGGCGCACGATCAGTTCGCGCGCGACCGAGGTCGCAAGTTCATACTCGGTCCACGCGAGCAGCAGCATGCCGAACACGACGAATGCCGGGTTGTAGAAATCCGTCAGCGCCGCGACGAACAGGTATAGCGCCCACAGCGCCAGCGGTACGGCGACCGCCCCGACGACTTTCGAAGCGCTCGAGATCAATAAGGCGCCCTTGCCCGAGAGCCGCGAGGCGCGCGAAGCGAAGCGTGCTTCGATCCAGCGGAGAATCCGGCGGCGGGCAAGCAGACCCAGAATTATTGTCACGACCAGCAACAGACGCAGCACCGTGCCTTGGGGCCCAAGCGAACGGACCTGCCGACTTATCTGTTGCGGTATCTCAGCGATTAGTTGGGGAGCGTTCGCGATCCGATCGCGGACATGCTCCAGGGTCTGCCACGAAAAACCCAGCGGCGAACGCTCGAACAGCCCCTGATCAGCCGTGGCGCCGCGATTGCGCGCGGCCCGAGCCGCACACGGCATCACGATCACAAGGAGGAGAAACGCAGCGGCCGTAGCACCTACTCTGACCTTAGAGGCGTTACCGATCATCGGAGGGTCCGATGGCCGATGCTCACTTTGGCTGCTGCTCCTCAAACTTCCACCATACCGAAAAGGCCACCGATTCGAGCAACGGCGGTCGCGAAAGATGAGTTCCGTGCTCCGCAACGCCAGTTTCTCGATCCTCAGAAATCACTGTTCCATTAAGTAGGGAATTTGCCGAGGGAAGCCAAGCGACGCTTGGCGGGTTTCGCGCCAGGAGGAGACGGGAAACCCTCCATGATCGAAGAATCTCGGCACACGCCAAGGCGGGCGCTGCGGAGTAAGATGAGCGCTCCGCGGGATACTTGAGTTTATCTCCCTTTTGCGACAGGTTTCAGGCGAAGGATTTTCAGCTTGTGCCGACCGCGCCGGAAGTTTGCGCGGATCGTGGCGCGCAAGAGCGACTATTTGGAGAGATAAAATGGGACGAAAAGTGTATGTCGTCGGCGTCGGAATGACCAAGTTCGAGAAGCCGGGTTCGCGTGCGTGGGATTACCCGGACATGGCCAGGGAGTCCGGCACCAAGGCGCTGGCGGACGCCGCAATTCCATACGAAACCATCGAGCAGGCCGTGGTCGGCTACTGCTACGGAGAATCGACTTGCGGCGAGCGTGCGCTGTACGGATTGGGGATGACCGGGATTCCCATTTTTAACGTCAACAACAACTGCTCGACAGGCTCGACCGCGCTGTTCATGGCCAAGCAACTGGTCGAAGGCGGTATCGCGGACTGCGTCATGGCGCTTGGCTTCGAGAAGATGGAGAAGGGATCGCTCGGCGCGAAGTACACCGATCGCACCAATCCGATGGATCGTCACGTTGGACTGATGGCCGAGCTGCGCGGTGTCGCGCCGGCTCCCCCGGCGGCACAGATGTTCGGCAATGCCGGGCGTGAGCACATGGAGCGCTACGGCACCACCGCGCTGCAGTTCGCCAAGATCGGCTGGAAGAACCACAAGCATTCGGTGAACAACCCGTACTCGCAGTTCCAGGATGAGTACTCGCTGGAGAGTATCCTCGGCGCGCCGATGGTGTACGAGCCGCTCACCAAGCTGCAGTGTTGCCCGACCTCCGACGGTTCGGGCGCGGCGATCGTGGCGAGCGCGGACTTCGTGAAAAAGCATGGACTCGAGAATAAGGCCGTCGAGATTCTCGGGATGGCGATGGCGACCGACTTCCCTAGCACATTTGCCGAGCGCAGCTGTATCAAGATGGTTGGCGCGGATCTGTCGAAGGCCGCGGCGCACAAGGCGTACGAGCAAAGCGGCCTCGGACCCGAGAACGTGGACGTCGTCGAGCTGCACGACTGCTTCTCGTGCAACGAATTGATCACCTACGAAGCTCTCGGCTTGTGCCCGGAGGGTAAGGGCGGCGAATTCGTCGACTCGGGCGCCAACACCTACGGTGGCAAAGTGGTGGTGAATCCTTCGGGCGGGCTGATTTCGAAGGGCCATCCGCTCGGCGCGACCGGACTGGCGCAATGCGCGGAACTGAACTGGCAGTTGCGTGGCGAGGCGGACAAGCGGCAGGTGGCGGGCGCGAAGGTCGCGCTCCAGCACAATCTCGGGTTGGGCGGCGCGGCGGTCGTGACGATGTACCGGCGCGCGCAGCTCGCTTGAGTCACAGGCTCACGGTCAGCTCATCGCCACGGCCGACCAACCGGTGATACGCTCGGAGGCCGACCGCGGCCTTCCTGATTTCTTCGATCGCGCTCGAGTCATTTCGCTCGAACCTCGACTCGCCGGAAACTGCCCTCGAGTCGCGGGTAGAGCGCACGGTAGCGCGCCAGCGCGCCGGGCGGCATGTTGCTGGGCAGGATGACGACCCGGATTTGTGGGGCGTCCGCCGGCACGTCCCCGTTTGGGGGAAGACGGACCAAGTCGTCGCGGCGCTCAGGCGGCGCATAATAGAGCGCGGAGCCGTTGCTCCCGTCCCAGCTCACCACGCCGAGGCGTTCGCGGCCGGGCCCCGCCCTGGTTGCCAGTGCGACCGCCTCGCGAAACTGCCGATCGCGCGGCTTCCTGTCGTATTGATATACGTGCGCGAGCATCGTAAGCGCCAACAGTCCCGCTGTGGCGCTGCGCGCACGCACGCCGCCGAGCGCCGCGATTCCAAGCGCGGCGAGGATGTAGAATCCGATGAACGACGAAAGTACGTAGCGGGTTACGTCCATCGGCCTGAACAGGTAGGAGATCGCGAGCTGCACCAGCGCCGGCAGCCACATCCAGATGAGCGCGAACGCGATCTGGTCGGGGCGGCTTCGCCAGCGGGATAGCACCGCCCACATCGCGAGCGCCGCGAGCAGTACGAACACCCACGCGCCGCTGGCGCTCTCGAATGTCTGAAGCGGGTCGAGCAGGCGCGGGGGCGCGATCCACGACCACTCCCCGAACTCGACCCCCGAGCCGAGCTGTGACGCGACGACCGGTGCGAACGGCGCCAGCAGCGCGAAGCCCGTGAGGACACCGAACGCGGCGCGCCACGCGCGCATATCGAGCCGGCGTCCGCGGCGCCGCTCCGCAACGAACCGCCAGGCGAACCACGCTCCCTCCGCACCGAACGCGAAGGCGGCGGTGAAATTCGCCGCCAACGCCAGCGCGGTGAAGACGGCGAGACCGGCGAAGTTTGGCCATCCGCCGCGTCGCGTGCCGCGCAGGAAAAGCCCGGCCTGGGCGAGTACCAATGCGAGCGTCATCGAATACATCCGCGCCTCGCGCGAAGAGTTGATCATCACAAGGCTTATCGCCGTGATGAACGCGCTGAGTGCGGCAGTTACCTCGGCTGCGGGCGCATCCGCCTCACATCCATCGCCGCCGGCCGCCGGCAGCATCAGCAGCTCGTAGGCGACGAAGAAGACCAGCGCAATTGCGGCGGTTCCGAACAGTGCCGACAGCGAGCGCAGCGCCGTCTCGCTCTGGCCGAACATCAGTATCCACAGGTGCAAGATGAGGTCGTGCAGCGCGAGCGTGCCGGGGTTCCTCCCGTGACGGGCGCCAATCACGCCGGCAAGCGTCGGGGCGCTGGCGGTCACCCATGACACCGCCTCGTCGCCGGTAATTTCCGCCGCACCGAGATGGAGGAACCGAATGAAGCCGCCGAGCGCGATAGCGAGCGCCAGAATCAGCGCCGCCTCGGCTCGCGTGGCGCGCCCGCGAAGCCACAACGTTGGCGCCGCGTCCGCGCGCGCCTCGCCACTCTCCCTCATCCGATGACTCGCAGGATCATGAACTTCATGCGCTTCGGATCGTCCGCGACGAATGTACGCTCCATCGGCTACAAAGACCACGACCCTCAACGGCAAAGTCAACGTGCGGGACGGCGAGCACATTGGTTACGCCACGGGATAGATTCCGGCGCGCTGTCGAACGCTCATCGCACTAATTTGAAGTTCCGCCCTTGATCGATAAGATCGGACCCCGGCAAACCGACTCACTGCGCAGGACTTGCGCATCCTCAGAAGAGAGCTTGATTCGGGGAGGTTAATTGGCGTGGAGCCATCGCGAGGAAATTTGAACAGGTTCGATCGAGCTTTCTGGATGAAAGTCTGGGCACTCACCAAACTTTACTGGTTCTCGAAGCAGCGCGGCCTCGGGTTAAAGCTGCTCGTGTGTGTGTCGGTGCTAAGCGGTACCGGGATCGCAGCGGGGGCTTATTCGTCCTACCTGAATCGGGACTCCACCAACGCGCTGGTCGGGAAACACCTCCCGCTTTTTTATCACCTGATGTGGATCTGGGTGGCAGTGAACGCTGTAGGTGTGGTGGTAAAGGTGTTGGGACTCTACCTTGGCAGCTATCTCTACATTGAATGGCGGGAATGGCTGACCCACTATTTCACGGACGCCGGATTTGCCCATCGCGCTTTCTACCGTATGGGCCTGCTCGGCAAGGTCGATAATCCGGATCAGCGAATCAGCGACGACATCGGCTCGTTCGTCGCCTCGACGCTGACCTTCAGCGTGACGCTGGTGTTTGCGTTGAGCGGCGTAATCACCTACTTCGCAATTCTGTGGTCGATTTCGTCATCTCTGGCGCTGATTCTGGTCGGCTATGCGGTAGTGGGTACCTATTTCTCCGTCAGGATCGGACGCCGGCTGGTCGGCCTCAACTACTTTCAAGAGAGGTATCAAGCGGATTTCCGCTTCGGGCTGGTTCATGTGCGCGACAATGTCGAACCGATTCTAATGTACGGAGGCGAACAGCACGAGAGCGAGCAGCTGAGTCGCCGCTTTTCAAAAGTCGTCGAGAATTTCAAGCAGCTGATCCTGTGGCAGCGGAATCTCGGTTTCTTCACCGAATCCTACGGCAGCGTGGCTACGCTGGTGCCGTATTGGTTCCTCGCGGCGACGTACGCCGGCGGCCGGCTGGAGTTCGGGCAGGTGGTCCAGGCCGCCACTGCCTTCATGTCGCTGCATGGGTCGCTCTCGATCGTGGTCACAAGTTTTCCATCGCTGGCCGATTACGCAAATGTGATCCACCGGCTGAGCGAATTTCTCGACGAGGCGGCGGCGGCACGAGAGTCTGACACCGACGGGCACGAGATGATCGAAATTGTCGAAGGTGCCGGCGTGGGACTCGAACATCTTACGGTGCTCACGCCCGGCGGCGGCAGGACTCTAATTGGCGATCTGACCGCTGACGCCAACGCACTCGCGCCGCTCCTTATCCAGGGTCCCAGCGGCACGGGAAAGACCTCACTGATGCGCGCGATTGCCGGGATCTGGCGCGAGGGCGCGGGCTCGGTGACTCGACCCGCGCTGCCCGAAGTGCTGTTTCTGCCGCAGCGTCCTTACCTGATCCTGGGCTCATTGCGCGATCAGTTGACCTACCCGCGGGCAGCTGGAATGACCGATGAGCAACTCAACACAGTATTAAACGCCGTTAATCTTTCCAACCTGAGTGAGAGATTCGGCGGTCTTGACGCGGAAATGCATTGGGCCGACGTACTGTCGCCGGGAGAGCAGCAGCGGATTGCCTTCGCGCGTCTCCTTCTCAATCATCCGCGCTACGCGTTCCTTGACGAGGCAACCAGCGCACTCGACGCGGCCAACGAACGACTGATGTATGAGCTGTTGAACAACGAACATATTCCATTC
>JBOHWI010000251.1:0-7951 GCA_050736675.1 Binatus sp. (SeqCode) | reverse complement strand
TCCTTGGTCTCGCGCTGCATGAAGCGGAATGCCGCGATCGCGAGGCCCTCGGCCACGACCTGCATCCCGACGTACTTGGGCTCCCAGCGATCGTGCTCCATGACTGCGGTCAGCAGGCGCTCGAGCGTGGGATCGATCGGGTAGATGCGATCGAGCTTGGTGATGTACTTGCGGAAGCCCTCGACGTGACGCGCTTCGTCGAAGACCTGGGCGGCAGCGTTCATCTTGGCGTCGAGGTCCGGCACCGCATCAACCAGCTGCCCGCAGACCATTAGCGCGCCCTGCTCGCCGTGCAGGAATTGCGAAAGGCGCCACGCGGCGAACTTGCGGCCGAGCTGATACTTGTTCTCGTCGCTCAGCGATTTATAGAGCTCGGTCTGGAACATCGGCATCATCGTCATGTCCAGGACTTCCTTCTCGATCGGGCGGTCCCAGTTGATAGTGGTCGAGACGTTCCATTGATCGCGCTTGGCGTTCTCGTACAGCCGGTCCATCTGCGGGAACCTGACGCTGTAGTCCCAGTCAAAGACGCTTTCGAGGTCGGTGTTAACGAGTGTGTGGTCGTGGGCCATTGTGAGAATCCTCCAGATTAATTTTTCACGGGGCGCCGAGCCGTGCTGCGCGCTCGAGTCCGCCCAGGGCAAAATTTACGGTGACGTTTTTCAATTCCGCGTGAGAAAGATCGCGGCTCGCGAGCAGCCACGAAATCGCCTGTGACAACATTCCGATCGTCAGATGCGCGATCGCATCGGCGCGCTCGCCGACCGCGGGCGCGAGGTCGTCGCGCAGGTCGTCGATAAACACGTCGTGGACACGGACCATCAGATCAAGGAACGCGGGGCTGTGGCCGAACACGATCCGGAACAGTTCCGGCGCCTCGGCCGCCGCGTCGAGAATCGTATCGATGGTGATTTTGAGTTTGTCAGCCGGCGTATGCACGCCCGCCTTCGCCTCGCCGAGCTGGCGCCGCAACTCGACCGCGCCATGCTCGATCAATTCGATAAAAATTTCGTTCTTGGTCTTGAAGTGGAGGTAGAAGGTGCCCAGGCCGACGTCGGCTTCCGTCGCGATGTCGGCGATTCGGGTCTGATGGTAACCCTTGCGCGAGATCACGCGCTCGGCCGCCTGGATCAGGTCGACGCGGGTTTTTTCGCGACGGCGATCGAACCGGTTCGGCACATCGCTGGGTAGTCGAACAACTTGTTCCACACTTGATTATTTAGTGGAAAATGAATGGTGTGTCAATCACGAGTTTTAATTCATTATTGAATTTATATTCATAAGTGAGCACTCCATCGAAATCCTTGAACTGAGCCAATTCACTACGGAATTTGAAAATCCTTAGAAGAGTTAATGAGAGATTAAGAGTCTAAAAAGGCGGGCTATGGCAAACTGCCTGGGTCGGTCAAATCGAGCGATGGAGCTCCATCAGAATCATCCGGCAAGGGGGCGGATTCAGGAGGTGGGGATTGTTCGGGAGGAGCGGTGGATTGGTCGGTCGGTGCGTTTTCGTCGGGAGCGGCGCCTTCAGTCCCTGTATCCTGCGTCGTATCCGGCAGTATCACCGGCTCGGGGAAGTCCGACGAGATGTTACAGCAGAGGAGGTAGCTGCTGCCCGCGCGCGGCTGAGCGTTGTAGGCCTGCAAGGAGCCGTCGGCGAGCACTTTGACCGCCTGGTAACTGGTCGAGCCCGACTGCCGCTCGATCTGAAAGACGTAGTAAGCGCCACGATCGAGCGGCTCGGGCGGCCCTTCCTCCGGAAGTATCTGCGCGAAGTGCGTGGGCACTTTGGCGTACTGGACTTTGCTGATCGAGTACTTGGACGCGCCCACGCCGGTGATAGAGCCGAACGTCCCTTCGTCGGCCTTGAACTCCCAGATCGGAACGCCGCCATCGAAGCGCACGACCGATTCGGTGTGGGTCGCGTCGCGCTGATGTTTCGCGATCACCTCGGCGCCGAAGAACTTGAGTACGGTGGCGCGGGCGAGCGCGTCGCCCGGACGTCGATAGCTGATAGCGACATTTGCCGCAGGGGGCGGCAGCGGTTCGCCTTCATCGGCGTTGGCCGCATCGTCGAGATCGGACGTGTCGTCGTCGGAACTCCACATCGACTTGGCGTACGAGGTGACCGACGAACATCCCTGGGTGGCGAGCGCGAGCGTCAGCAGCAGTGCGACTGCGACCGGCCACGTCAGCAGCCGGCGTTCACCCATCGGCACGCGCTCGAAAAGTTTCATCGCCACCCCGATAGCTGAGTCGGACCGCAAGTCGCAACCGCTTTGTAAGTGGGCATCTGCATCGGATACTCTGTGCGGCCTGTGGCAAACCGGGATTCGAGCGAGAAGATTGGCCTTCGTCCCCTGCTAATCTACGCGCAGGCGCAGACCGGCCTCAACCTGTGCGTGACTTTGATCGGGCTCCACCTGCTCTATTTCTATACCGATCGCATGGGCCTCTCTCCATCGCTGGCCGGGCTTGCATTCTTCGTCGCGCTGGTGCTGGACGCTCTGACCGACCCGCTGGTCGGCAACATTTCCGATCGGGCGCGCTTCAAGTCGGGCCGGCGGCGGCCGTTTTTCATCGCGTCGATTCCGATGGCGGTCTGCTACTACCTGCTGCTGGCGCCGCCGCCACTGAAAGCGGGCCTGTTCGTGTGGTTCCTGGCCTTCTACTTCCTGATGCTGACGTCGCGGAAATTTTACGAGACGGCGTACGGCGCGCTGATGCCTGAACTGACGCTCGACTACGACGAGCGCACCAAGCTCTCGACCTTTCGCATGCTGCTGGGCACGGTCGGCGACATCAGCGGTGCACTGCTCCCGTTCGCGGCGACTTACCTGTTCGCACGCGGCACCGATTTCAAAGTAACGGGCGCGATCTGCGGGCTGGTCGTCGCCGGCGGCGCGATGGTCGCGTACGCGGGACTTCGCGAGCGCACCGAATTTTCCACGCGCGAACGCTCCAGACTGTTCGAGTCGATCAAATCGATGGCGGGCAATCGGCCGTTCGTCATTCTGCTGCTCGCGACCACGCTGGCTATCATGGCCATCAACATCCCGACCGTGCTGCTGCGCTTCCTGGCCAAGTACTGGTATCACGACGAGAACGCTGCGGCGCGATGGCTGATGGCGTATTTCGCTGGCTCGGTGATCTCGTATCCGTTCTGGTTCAGGATCACGGTCAGATTCGAGAAGAAGCCGGCCTTCGTGGTGGCAATGATCTGCAACGCGATTGGCTCGCTGTCGTTTCTGCTGCTCACCCGGCAGAGCACTTTGGGAGTCTATTTCCTGATGGCGTTCAGCGGATTCTCGGCGATCGGAATTTGGGTGACGCAAATGTCGGCGTCGGCGGACGTGATCGAATGGGACGAGGAGCGCACCGGCCAGCGCCAGGAGGGCGCCTACGGCGGTATCACGTCGATGTCGATCAAGATGGCGACGGCAGTGACGCTGCTGATGGTCGGCCCCGTCCTGAGCTGGGTCGGCTACAAGCCCGGCGGCGGCGGGATCACGGCGCAAGCAGGGGACAATTTGCGCGCGCTGTTCGCGATCGGACCTGCGTCGATCTACCTGATGAGCGCGCTGGTCTTCTCCCGCTACCCGATCACGCGCGAAAGCCATCGCGCAATGCGCGACCGCCTCGCGGCGCGCAGCGCCGCCGCGGAAGAGGAAAGAGCAAAATCCATCGCGTAGTAAGTTCTCGCTCAATCAGAGGAGTGATCTTTGGCCGCCAGGGGCAATCTTCTTGATGTTTTTCCAGATCGTCAACCCCGCTCGATCGTGAGAAAAATACAGCAGATGATACATCGGTGCGTTTTTTGTGTTGCTGAAGGGTAGAACCTCTTCGTCCTGAAATTGAAACCCGGCGCTGCCGACCTTTTTCCGAAACGCCGACACGAATGATCGTAGTACTTTTTCAACCGGTTCTTCAGAGGATCTGCCTGCCGCCCATCTTGCCACCGGGAGTTCGCGCCAATCCTTTCCTCCCCACCACTTATCCAAAGGGTGGTTCGTTGCACGGAGTGCATTTTTCAAGTTGCGTCGAACCCCGATTCCGCTCGCGAAGAGATAGAGCAGGTCAATTCTCTTTTTCGCGAGTTTCGCCAACGTCTCAAAATCGACTTCGAAGCCTTCGGGATCAATGAAGGCTAGGCCGAGAGTCCGGTTAGATATTCGTTTCAATACCTCATCGACCACGATGTTGCAGTCAGCTGCGTTGAACGTCACTCGATCCGCATCTTGTGCTAGGACCCTTTTCTTCAGGGCGGATATGTTTTCCGGATTCAGATCTGCGAAGTATAGATGATCGAATGCCGGTTTGATCCTCAATGCGATCAAGGGTGAACCATAGAATTCTTCGTTCGTCTCCCGAACGACACTGAGTCCCGGGCCGCAAAGCAAATCTATGTACTCGAGGCGGTCCCACTTTCCCTGCGCTCGCTTAGGAGCCATCGCCGTCATGAAGGCTTGAGCATATTTCTCCAGATACCTAAGTTTCTCGCGAGTCCAAATCTGTGACGGACGGGCGAGAAGTCCGTCGCTCGCTAGCAGCTTCACAGAGAGTCGTGGGAGGCGGCTGAATTTGAGTCGAAAACTTTCGGCATTCCATTCCACTGACGACCGGCTAGCTCACGACCGAATTGCTTGGGACTTCGCCCTCCCCATTGCTTGAAGAAGAACGGTACGCGAGCCGTGAGGCACTGATCTCTTATTTTCTCAACCCAGGCTGGTGCCAGAGTCCGGAAATGAGGACCGCTTTCGCCGCCGACTATTACCCAGTCGATCCCGGACAGATTGATCTTGCCTAAATCTTCAAGGAGGGGCTCGATGGACAGGAAGCGAACTCGAGCGTTGGTCGACCGCAGCGAGCCGATTCTTGGCAGGCCGTGTTCGCGATCTTCCACGCTCACGCCCCACCAAACGTTCGAAAGCGAACCCATCCATTCGAGCTCGCCATTCAACAATGACTGCAATCGCTCGTGGCGTTTCGTCAGAACTTGGAACGTGTGCCACTTGGCCGCCTGCATGATTCGGCCTACCCGAGCTACATATTCGGTCGGCACGCGGTCATGAAACAGATCGCTCATTGAATTTACAAAAATCCGGCGCGACGAGCGCCATCGAAGGGGTTGGTCCAGCTTTCCTGGTACGAGCCGGATGTCGAAGCCTTGTTCGAAGGGATGGCCGGATACGCCGCGGAATCTTTCGGCGAATCTCTCCGCGTAACAGTGCTTGCAGCCGGGGCTGATCTTCGTGCAGCCGCGCACCGGATTCCACGTAGCGTCGGTCCACTCGATGGCGCTGCGATCACTCACGATAATCCCCCCGGTGTGCTAGGCGAATATAAAGCGAAGATGGCCACAGGTCAAGCCGCCGCTTCAGATTCACGAAAACAGAAGAGCCGCGTATCTTGCCGCGGCTCCTCAGTTCAGCAGTTCGACTCGCTAGCTATCAGCCCAGCAGCGACTTTGCCACTGTCTCGCGATGCACCGGGGCGTTGCCGAAGTTTGCTTCACCCGCCAGCGCGCGGCGATGGAACAGGTGCATGTCGTGCTCCCAGGTGAAGCCGATGCCGCCGTGGACCTGGATTGCTTCCGAAGTGACGTTCTTCGCCATGTCGGATGCGTACGCTTTCGCCATCGGCACTGCAGTCGCCGCTTCCGCGCCTTTCGTATCGACGGTCCAGCACGCGTAGTAGGTGAGCGAGCGCGCGTTCTCGACCGCGACCATCATGTCGACGCACTTGTGCTTGACGGCCTGGAACGATCCGATCGGCTTGCCGAATTGCACGCGCGTCTTGGCGTACTCGACCGACATGTCGAGCGCCCGCTGCGCCGTCCCGACCATCTCGGCCGCCAGCCCCGCGGTTGCGATGTCGAGCGTGCGCCGCAGAATCGGCCATCCTTCGCCTTCCTTGCCGATCATGTCGGTTGCGGGAACTTTCACATTGTCGAATTTCACGTGGCACAGACGCCGCGTCATATCGACCGTCTTCAGCTGCGTGATCGTAAGGCCCTTCGCGGTTTTCGGAACCGTCAGAATCGTGATTCCCTTCTCACCGCTGCCTCCCGTGCGGACGGCGACCGCAATGCCGTCGGCGACGTGCGCGTCGGGCACGAAAAACTTCTCACCGGTGATTGTGTATTCGTTACCGCTCTTCGCGGCTTTGAGCTGGATTCCTTCGGCGTCGAAGCGGCCCGCAGCCTCGGCAATCGCGACGGTGCCGATGAACTCGCCCTTGGCCATCCTCGGCAAAATATTTTTCTTCAGCGCGTCGGAACCGCCTTCGATAACCAGCGGCGCCGCGAGCAGCGCCGAAGTGAAGAAGGGACCAGGCACGAGGGCCTTGCCCGCTTCTTCGACGACCACCGTCATGTCGAGGAAGCTGCCGCCCTGGCCGCCGTAGCTTTCCGGGATGAGCAGGCCCGGCCATCCGAGATCGACCAGCTTTTTCCAGAAGGCGGGGTCGTGCGCGGTCGCGTCCGCCATCATCTGGCGGACAAACTTGGTCGGGCAGTTGTCGGCCAGAAAGCGCTTGGCCGCGTCCCGAAGCATCTCTTGTTCTTCAGAAAATCCGAAATCCAACTTGGCGAACCTCCGTCTTGTCGATGGGGAATCCTGCGGCCGGAAACCGCTCAGACCCATGATTCAGGTACCATTAAGAGTTTCAGCCGTGCAAGCCTCGGGGAGCCCGTTCCTAACCTCGCCTCGTCCGAGGAGAGGTTAGGATCTCGCTTGATTCGTGCGCGCGAACATAGCCTCATAAGAAAGCATGGAACACAAAGATTTAGTCCGCGAAGAATTTACCCGGCAGGCCAACGACTACGCGTCGGCGCCCGCGATTCGCGACGGCGAGCATCTGCGCAAACTGGTCGAGATAGTGGCGCCGCCGCCCGATGCGCGCGTGCTGGAAGTCGCGACCGGGCCGGGGCACGTCGCGATGGCGTTCGCGGCGGTCTGCCGCGAAGTCGTCGGCATCGATTTGACCGACGCACCGCTTGAGATTGCCGAGCAGATGCGCGCGGAGCGCGGAATCGGCAACGTCAGCTTTCGTACAGGCGACGTCGAGTCGCGCCTGCCATTCAACGACGGGGAATTCGACGTCGTCGTGTGCCGCTTTGCGGTTCATCACTTTGCCGCGCCCGCAAAAGTGATTGCCGAGATGGCGCGAGTGTGTCGCGCTGATGGATTAGTGGCGATCGAGGATTTGATCGCGAGCGAACAGCTTGAGCGCGCGGCGTACTACAACGAATTCGAACGGCTGCGCGACACCTCGCATACCAATGCGCTCGCGATGAGCGAGTTAATCCGGATGATGGGCGCGGCCGGCCTCGAGATAGTCCGGTTCACGTCGCACGGTTATCGGACTCCGGTGTCGCAATGGATTAAGGCGGCGCATACGTCGCCGGAACGCGCGACGAAGGCGATCGCGATGGTCGAGCGCGATGCGGCAGAAGATCTAAGCGGCGCGCGTCCAGTGCGAATCGACGGTGAGCTGCATTTCACGTACCGGATCGCGATACTGGTGACGCGCAAGCTCTCGGAGCGAATCGCGTTCAAGAAAGAAGCAGAATCTTGAGTCGCGCGCGAAATCGCGCGCTGCAAAAGGACCCTCCCCTTTATCCTCTCGCTAGCGGGGAGAGGAGACCGAAGGTTGCGCGGCGCTCACCTAGGATTTTTTCCCTGATATCAGCGCGAGGACGCCTGAGTACTGGAGCAGCGAGGTCTGCTCTGCGAGCGGGCCGATTTCGAAACCGGTGAAGAAGCCGGCAATTGGGATTGGGCCGAGCGCGCGCCTGATGTAGGCGGAGTCGTGGCCCGGAATGTTGTAGAGGCCGGCGCCGCGCGAGACACAATCGAAGTACAGGCCGAACGCGGGCGGCGCCTTCAGGCGGTCGTTCAAATCGTCGAGCGTCGCCTTTAAGTCCTGGCGCGAGCGCTCGGCGTCGCGC
>JBOHWI010000250.1:0-11732 GCA_050736675.1 Binatus sp. (SeqCode) | reverse complement strand
ATGCAAGGACGGCTACATCTACCTGTGCTGCATCTTCGAGCATCACTGGCGGGCTTTCGTCGAAATCATGGGCCATCCGGCGTGGGCGGATGAAGAAATTTTCTCCGACGGTCCAAAGCGCGCGCAGAACTGGGACGCACTCAAAATCTTTCTCGAGGAATGGGTCAGCCGGCAGACGGTGCTCGACCTCTACCGCAAAGCACAAGCAAAGCGGGTGCCGTTTGCTCCGGTGTCGACGATGGGCGACCTATTGAACTCGGAGCATCTGCAAGCGCGGGACTTTTTTGTTGAGATTGCTCAGCCGGTCGCGGGCACTCATAAGTATCCCGGCGCGCCAGTCAAGTTTTCGCAAACTCCGTGGGAAGTTCGGATGCCGGCGCCCACGCTGGGGCAACACAACGCGGAGATTTTCGGTGGATGGCTCGGGATGACGTCGGCGCGAATCGAAGAACTGACCCAGAAGGGCGTGATCTAAGATGGCGAAACTGCCGCTTGCGGGAATTCGAGTCGCTGACTTTAGCTGGGTGTGGGCTGGTCCCTACTGCACGCTGCAGCTCGCCCATCTCGGCGCAGAAGTGATTCGAATCGAAACGAAAACGCGACCCTGTGTCACCCGGATGCTGCCGCCATGGCCGGACGGTATGCCCGGCAGCTTGAACAGATCGGGCTACTTCAACCAGTACAACCAGGGCAAGAAGTCTCTATCGCTTGATTTCAAGCATCCCGAGGCGAGGGAAGTCGCCTGGCGTCTGATCAAGTCGTCCGACGTCGTCGCCAACAACTTCGCCGCCAGCGTGATGGGCAATATGGGATTCGGCTACGAGGCCATCCGCGCCGCTAAACCAGACATCATCGTGATTTCGCTGTTGGGTTACGGCGATACTGGTCCCTATCGCGAGTATCTCGCTTTGGGTCCGACGCAGGTGCCGAACTCCGGGCTGTCGGCACTGACCGGCTACGAGGGTTGGCCTCCGATGCATGCCGGGTTCAGCTACCCCGACCCCAACGCCGGAATTCATGGCGCGTTCGCAGTTATGGCCGCACTCCACCATCGCACCAAAACCGGCGAGGGTCAGTTCATCGATATGAGCCAGTGGGAATGCACGATGGATCTGCTGGCGGAGGGAATTCTCGATTACACCATGAATGGGCGCGAGCCCCGGCGGATTGGAAATCGCGATCCGCAAATGTCGCCGCACGGCATTTTCAAATGTCTGGACCTGCCCGAAAAAATCGCGAATGTGACGATCGATCAGTGGGTCGCGATCGCATGCGCCGACGACGAAGAATGGCGCCGGCTCGCGCGAGCGATCGGCCACCAAGAGCTCGCCGATGACGCGCGCTTTGCGACCTTAACTTCACGCAAAAGAAACGAGGCTGCACTCGAAGCGATCGTCACAGAATGGACCTCGCAGCGGTGTGTAGCCGAAGTCGTCGCTGCCCTTCAGGCCGCAGGCGTCGCTGCGGGCGCCTGTGCCGATAACAAGTATCTCCACGACGATCCGAATCTCGCCGCGAGAAAGTACTGGGTTGAGCTCGACCATCCTGAGGTCGGTGTGAAGCGGCATTGCGGTATTCCGTGGCGAATGAGCGCAACGCCCTGCGAAGTCAAAACGCCGGCGCCGCTCCTGGGGCAGCATACAAACGAGATCATGACGGGACTGCTCGGCTACACAGCCGGCGAGATCGAGGAGTTGCGAAAGAAAGGAGCGCTTGACTGAGCTGAGCCGTCGGAACCCGTCCAATTATCCGCCCATCTGCTGGGACTGAGAAAATCAAGAGAATACGTTCGGTCGATACTAAGGAGAGCGAGATGAGCAAGGAACCATTGGTCCTTTACCGGAAGAACGGTCCCGTAGCGACTGTCACGCTGAACCGACCCGAGAAACTGAACGCGATTACGACCGAGTTCCATCACCAGTTGAATTCTGCGCTCCGCAAGTTCAATGACGATCCGGAGACGTACATAGTAGTTCTCAACGCGAACGGACGTTCGTTCTGCGCGGGTCGCGACATCACTGCGCAGGCACAGTCGAGTAGCCCGGTAACGCACGACCTGGACCCGGAAACTACTCAATTCGGTGTAATACCGGTCGAGAAGCTGATCGTCACCTCTTGCCGCGGCCATGCGATCGGCGTCGGTGGTTATATGGCGATGTACGGCGACATCCGCGTCGTGAGCGACACATTCCATTTCGCTCTGATGGAACTCCCGACGGCGATGTTGGGGCCGTATTGGCTAGGTCAGGCGGAAGGCTTGCCGAGGGCCGTCGCGTTCCGCGTTGCCATCGGCGACCGCTTCGCGAACGAAGAGCTCAAGCACTGGGGTCTGGTGACCGAGGTTGTGCCCGATGCGGAATTGGAGTCGGCGACACAGCGCTGGGTGGACTATCTCCTTTCGCTGCCGCGTCAGCATCTGCTCGAAACCAAGAGGCTGATGAAGGAGATCGGCTATCAATACTCGCGCGAGGTTTACAAGAAGGAAATGGAAGCGAGGGCTCACCTCGACGCTCTCAGTGACACGCGAGAAGCTGCGCTTGCTTTTGTCGAGAAGCGCAAGCCGAAATTCACTGGCGCTTGAATCCTATTGTGAACGGTAAGAGGAAATTTTGCTGCCTCGGTGTTGGCCCGATTCGAGGAGGTATTGAGAACATTGGATCTCCAATTCAGCGCCGAGGATGAAGCCTTCCGGCAAGAGCTCAGAGGTTGGATCGCCGCCAATCTGCCGGAAGCACGCGGTGGCAGTGGTTCGGAAGACGACAAGCTCGGTGTGTTGCACGAGGGTGCGGGCGATTGGCAGCGGCGATTGAAGTGGCATCGCAAGTTGCATGAAGGCGGATGGGTCGGCTTGAGCTGGCCCAAAGAATACGGGGGGCGTGACGCAACCATCACGCAGCAGCTCATCTACGGCGAGGAGATGGCGAGGGTGAACGCCCCGATGCTGGTGAACGTCCTCGGCATCATGTTGGTCGGCCCGACTTTGATCCGGTTGGGCACCGAGGAGCAGAAGAAGCGGTACATCCCGAAGATTTTGTCCGCCGAAGAAATCTGGTGCCAGGGATATTCAGAACCCAACGCCGGCTCCGACGTGGCTTCGCTGCAAACGCGCGCCATCGAAGATGGCGACAGCTTCGTAGTCAACGGACAGAAGGTATGGACCTCCGACGCTCATCACGCAGACTGGTGCATCCTACTCGTCCGCACCGACCTCGACGCCCCTAAGCACAAAGGAATCAGCTACATCCTGCTCGACATGCATAGTCCCGGGGTGACGGTGCGCCCTCTGGTGCAGATAACCGGCGAGGCCAGCTTTAATGAGGTCTTTTTCGAAGACGTCAGGGTTCCCAAGAAGAATTTGATCGGTGAGAAGAACCAAGGATGGCAGGTCGCGATCATGACACTGATGTTTGACCGTGCGGGAGTTGTCGATTTCTTCGACGCGATGGGCTTGGTCAAGGAACTGGTCGAACTCGCAAAGTCTTTGCCTGCCAACGGGCATCGCGCCTCGGACGAACCCGGCGTCCGCCAGAAGCTGGCAGAGTTCGCGTGCGAGGCGGCGGCTCTCAAATATACCGGTTACCGTCAACTCACGCGGCGGCTCAAGGGACTGCCCCCGGGACCCGAGGGCTCGATGCTCAAGCTCGGTAACAGCGATCTCAACCTGCGGATGAACAAGTTCGCGATGGAGATGCTGGGACCATACGGTCAGTTGGAGTTCAAGGCGCCTTACGCGTTCGACAAGGGCATATGGTCATATCGTATGCTATCATCGAGGGCACTCACGATTGCGGGCGGCACCAATGAAGTTCAGCACAACATCATTGGCGAGCGGGTACTGGGTCTGCCTAAGGGCTAAGCCTACCCAAAAACTCAAACCCGAACGTATTGATGATGTAAGCTGCCCAAGATCGGCAGCGATTCGATGGCTGTGCTCCGCAAAAACATTTCGCACTGGCTTGAACCCGCATAGTTCTTGGGGATCTTGAGGAGACCGCATCGACGGCAGAGGGTTTCTTGCATCATGAGGGCAGGGCTGAGTTGGCTAAGGATCGTGTGTGATCTGGTTCACTTTCTGTATCTCGGCTTGCGGTCCAGAACTTCACTCGCGGCGGAAAATCTGTTCCTACGTATGCAACTCGCATTCTATCAAGAGCGCAAGGTTAAGCCCCGACGGGCCGACAATCCGACCCGCCGGACGCTGGTGCGGCTCAGCCGCTGGTTCAATTGGCGAGACGCTATGATCGTGGTGAAGCCCAGAACCTTGGTCGCCTGGCACCGCAAGGGCTTCCGCCTCTTCTGGCGCTGGAAGTCCGCGGCTGGCGGCGGTGAATTCCTGTCGAGCTCCAACATCTGATTCGCAAAATGGCGCGCGACAACCCCTCATGGGGCGAGGAGCGGATCGCAAACGAAGTTGCGGCTGAAGCTCGGCCTGCGCGTGTCGCCGCGCACCGTCCGGAAGTACATGCCGAAGTTGCCGGCAGCGCCGGCCAGTGGACCTCGGCCCGACCAGAGGTGGGCGACTTTTCTAAAGAATCACGCTCGGGGGATCATCGCCTGCGACTTCTGCGTCACGGTGACCGCCACTTTCCGGATCCTGTACGTGTTGATAATCACGGAGCACGCTTCGCGGCGATTGATTCACATCAACGCGACGCTCCATCCGACCGCAGCATGGACACTGCAACAGCTGCGCGAAGCCATTCCCTCCGACCACAGCTACCGGTTCATCATCCACGACCACGACTCGATCTTTTCCGCCGAGTTGGACGCTTCGCTAACCCGACTCGGCCTCAAGGTGACCACGACGCCGGTGCGCAGTCCGCAGGCGAACTCACTTTGGTGGACCCGCCCAATTCGCCGCCGGAGAGAATTCGAGGATTTCCATCGCGACCCGGCGGGATCGGTCTCTCTCCGAGTCCATTTGTCTGGCAGATTCGCGCGCAATGCGGCCCTTTTCGCGAAGCACCCTCAAAATTCTCCCTGCTTCTGGACTCGGTGGCGGAGAGGGGGGGATTCGAACCCCCGAGACCCTTTCGAGTCTACACGCGTTCCAGGCGTGCGCCTTAAGCCAGGCTCGGCCACCTCTCCGCGCGAATCGCGATTATGCATCACACACACCTGCGGAGCCAGTTCGTCAGTTATCGATCAGCTTTGGCCCGGTTGCGTTTCTGGAACGTAACCCTTGTTCGGCAGCAGGAACACCAATAGCAGCGAGGCCAGCAGCACCGGGATCAACAGAAACGCCACATCGTTGTACGCCATCAGAGTCGCGGACTTGTTCACCATCGAGTTGACCATCGCAAGGTCGCGACTGCCGATCGCGTTCGGGTTGTAACCGTATTGCATCAGCGCCGAACTGAAATCGTGGGCGGCCTGCAGGTAAGTCGGGTTGAGCTGCGAAACGTTTGTGACCAGCACCGAACGATGAAACTGCGTGCGTCGCGCGAGGACCGTCGCCAGCACCGCATACGCGACGTTGCCGGCTTCGCGCCGCGTCAGGGTGCTGAGGCTGGCCGCACCCGTCATCTGCGGGCGCGGCATCGTGCTGAGCGAGACGGTGTTCAGCGTCACCATCGAGACGCCCATTCCGATTCCGGTCATGATGAGAATCGGTGCGAAGCTCCAGAATCCGACGTAAAGCGTAAAATGTGCGAGCCGCCAATAGGCATAGCAGAGCAGCACGATTCCCGAGCTGACGAGTACGCGCGGACTCACCGGGTTGTACAGACGCCCCACTATCGGCATCACTGTGAACATCGCGATCGCCCGCGGCATCAGCACCATCCCGGCCTGGTACGCCGGGAAGTCGAGCAGATTTTCGGTAAATTGCGGCAATATGAAACCGGAACCGAAAAGCGCAAAGCCGGTGGCTGAACCTATCGCACAACCCACGCTCAGCAGGCGATTTTTGAACAATCGGAAATCGACGATCGGCTCCGCGCTTCTCAATTCCCAAATCACCAGCGCGACAACGCCGGCGCCGCCGACGATCGATCCGAAAACGATCCAGTTCGAGGCGAACCAATCAACTTCTTCGCCGCGCTCGAGCACGATCTGGATAGCCGTGAGCGCGACCGTCAACAGCAGGATTCCGACCCAGTCGATTCGCTCGACACCACGCTTGAGATACGGCGGATCATAGACGAACGCACCGACCATCAGCATGCCGACGATGCAGAACGGCACGTTGACGTAGAACACCCACTGCCAGCCGTACTTGTCGACCAGGTAGCCTCCGATTACCGGTCCGATGGCCGGCGCGAGCACGACACCCATGCTGTAAATCGCCATCGCCATGCCCTGTTCGGCGGGAGGAAACGTCTCGCGCGCGATTGCCTGCGAACACGGCATTAGGCTGCCGCCGCCGACGCCCTGCAGAACGCGGTAGAATATCATCTGGTGCAGAGTCCGAGCCGTGCCCGCGAGCGCCGAGCCAAAGATGAACAAGGCCATCGAGGCAAGGAACAGGCGCTTGCGTCCGAGGAGCGCCGTCCACCACGCCGCCATCGTAATCATGATGATCTCGGCGATGCTGTAGGCGGTGGAGACCCAGGTGATGGTCAACAAGTCGGTGCCGAACGAGCCCATCATATGCGGCATCGCGACGTTGACGACCGTCGCATCCATCACCGACAGAAAAGTGCCGAGCATCACGGAGGCGGCGACCAGCCATTTGCCGGTGGTGGTGGCCTCGGGCGTCGGGGTCGAAATGACAGAAGTAGTAGCTTCCGGCATCATCCACTCCAGAGCTATGCGATCAGACTTGCCTCGATGTACGGACGAAAATGCTCCAGGCTCGGAGTACGCAGTCCGACTTGTTTGGCGGACTCGTCCCAGCGGCGGAGCTTGGCCGCGTCGTCGGCGAACGGGCGCTTGATGAACGCGTTAATTTCGGCGGCATCAAAAGGACCGCCTTGAAGGTCGAGCGACCGGGTCGAGGGCGGTGACAGCAGCTTCATGTACTCCGGATCGGTCGCGCACAGAAAACGCTTTGCCTCGACGTGCAGCCTGATCGGCGCCGTCACCGTATCGCCGAAAAACGCCGACAAATTCTCGGCGCCCAGAATTTCATGTTGATCGTCGATTCCGCGCCTGAAGCCAATTTCGCCGAACTCGTGGATCAGATGCCCATAGTCGTGCAACAAGCTCGCGACAATCAGGGGCGCATCGGCGCCCGCGTGCTCCGCCAGCAGCGCCGTTTGAATCGCATGTTCAAGTTGATTTATCCGCTCTCCGCTGTAAGCTTTGCCGCCCTTGCCGACATAGACCGCAAAGATTCGATCGACGCTGGACATATCAATCTCGAGCGAATTTTTCGCTAAATTCTTTTGAAGCGGCGCTTCAGCCAATCGACGATCGTGCGATTCACCTCGTCGGGAAATTCCTGCTGAACCCAATGGCCCGCGCGCTCGATGTTGTGCATTTCGAGGTCGGAACACAGCGCCGGCATCCCGGCGGCCATCCGCGGCGGCAGCGCGCCGTCCCATTCGGCGGTGATCATCAGGCACGGTAGCGTCAGCGGTTTGACGCCGATCTCGGGATGTTCGCGCAGGTTGCGATCGATGTTCCGGTACCAGTTGATACCGCCGCGAAAGCCGCTCTTCTCGTATGCGCGCACGTAAGTGTCAAGTTCTTCGCTGGTGACGATTGCGGGAGTATCGGACTTCAACTCCTCGATGCGCCGGAACGGATTCATATCCAGCTCGCCACTCGCCATCGCGCGCTTGGCGGCTTCGGCGGGATCGAGCGGCGCGCGCATCAGGCGATCGAAAATCAGCCGCGCTTTGGAATCCATCACGCTCTCGGCCCGGCCGGGTTCCTGGAACCACACGATGTACATGCGTTCGTCCTTGCCGTTGACCATCGCACGCAGGACAGCGATCGGCGGAATTGCCATGTACGGCGTGCATACTCCGACGACGCCGGCCGTCCGCTCGGGATACAGCAGCGGCATTGCCCACGCGACGAAGCCGCCCCAGTCGTGACCGACGAAAATCGCGCGCTCGATTTTCAGCGCGTCGAGCAGTCCTGCCATGTCGCCGCACAGCTCGGCAAGGCCGTAGTCGGTGACGGCAGGCGGCGCGCTCGAGTCGGCGTATCCGCGCTGATCGGGTGCGATAGCGCGAAAGCCCGCCGCCGCGACTGCCGGCAACTGATGACGCCACGAGTACGCAAGCTCCGGAAACCCATGACAGAAAACGACCGCAGGGCCTGCGCCGGTTTCGTGAACCGTGAGACTTATCGACGGCTGCTTCGCGCGCGGCGCTAGTCTTACTGGACGGCCTTGCGGCCAGGTGTAAGTGGACATCTTAGTTCTTCGCCTTCGCGGCAACTTCCGCAAAATGCTTCTGTACGGTCTCGGCTGCTGCCGACATCGCCTTGCCCATCAGCTCCGCGCCATGATCGCGCACCCAATTCAACGAAGCGTCGCGCGCGAGATTGGAGCCGTTGAAGTGCGGCAGCACATGACGCGCGAATAGCTCATACGAGCGTTTGGTCGCGTCGAAGTTCGCCCAGTTATGCGCGAGCATCAGGATGCAGCCGAAGCCGCCCGACTGCTTCTCCAGTTTTTCGATCATCGCGATCGCATCGTCAGGCGTGCCGACCACTGCGCGGCCCGATTTGACCATCTCTTCGGCGGGGTCGGCGGCCGTCAGATCGTCGCCGCCGGCGGTCGGGTTGATCGCGGTGAAGTATGCGAGCCATTTTTTCAGTCCGTACTTCACGTCGCGAAGAGCCTCTTCGCGGCTCTCGGCTATATGCATCGGCGCGACCAGCCGCAGCACCGAGCGATCCATCTCGCGACCGTTCTCGCGCGCGATTTCGCATGCAATCTGCCAGTTGGTGCCGAGCACGTCGTAGCCCGCCTGCTGCGAAGCCGCCACGCACAGCATCCCGGCCGCGTGGCGTCCCGCGAGCTTGCCGCCCGACGGTGTAAATGTGCTCGCCACGGCGAATTCCGGGCGGGGTCGCGTGTACGGCAGTAGTTGACAACGCGCTTCCTTCAACGTGTACCATTCGGACTTCTCGGTAACGGTCTCACCGGCTACCAGCCTCAGGATGACGTCGAGCGACTCGGCCATTCGGTCGCGCTGCTTCGGGACCGGCACACCCAGCATCTCCGCGTCCGACGGCAGCAGGCCCGGGCCGACGCCGAACATCGCTCTTCCACGCGTCATGTGATCGAGTTGCACGATCCGGTTCGCGACCATTAAGGGGTGATGATAGGGCAGCGAGATGACTCCGGTGCCGAGACGAATCCGCTGAGTGCGCTCGGCCACGGCTGCGATCATGAGTTCCGGCGACGCGATAATTTCGTAGCCGGCCGAGTGATGCTCGCCGATCCACGCCTCGTCGAAGCCGATGCGATCGAGATGCTCGATCAGGTCGATATCGCGCCGCAGCGCGAGCGTCGGATCCTCGTCGACAGGATGGAACGGCGCCAGAAAGATTCCAGCTCGCAAACGGTTCGGTCGTATCATTGTGTTCATCTGATTCTTAGTCCTCAGTTGGCGATTTCCGCGGGTGGATAGGGCGGCACTTGTTCGGGTTCGATCGGCGGCCTGGCCGGCCGCTGCATGATTTCATTGACGGCGGCAAGAAATTCGGTGTCGGTCATCAACGATTCGGGCGGACGATTGAGATTGATCACGTTGAAGAGAGCCTCTGCGATGACGGGCACGCCGGCGCCTTCGCGCAGGATACGCTCCCAGGCCTCGCCACTCATCGCGCCGTCGGAGCCGTTAGATTGTCCGAGCGCCTGGCGATCGCGCGCAATCGACAGACTCCACGGCTGTCGCACGAACTCAGCCTGACGCTGGAAGAACGCAGCCGGGAAATTCGCGTCGGTCGGATCCATTTCGGCAACCATCGCACCCAGTATCCTGGAACACACCGAGGCACTAGTCATGCCTTGCGCATAGATCGGGTTGAATCCGCAGACCGCGTCGGCCGTTGCGACAAACCCGGCCGGGCCGCGCCACTTCTCGTAATGCCGCCACATATTCTGCATCCCTTTGCGATGGAAGATGGCCGAGATCGGCCTCGAGATCGCGAGCGCCTCCGCAACGATCGGTGAGCGCAGGCGGCCGCATAGCGCGGCGAAGGATTCGTGATCGGCAGGCAGCACGCGGCCGCCCCACGACGCGAGCGTCAGCAGGAAGCGGTCGCCCTCGATCGGCAGAATCAATGCGAAGTAGTAGTCCTCGTCGCGCTTGGGCTTCGCCGACGGATTGAGAAAGATTCCCTTCCACCACCATTTCGCGGGCCGCTCGCCGGCCGGCGGCGCCTGGTACCAGCAAGTGCTGTAGCCGGCCTGCGCATCCACGACTTCGAGCTCGGCTTCCGGATAGCCGAGACCGGTCAGCCATTCGGACGCGCGCGAACTGCGGCCGCTGCAATCGACAACGAGAGCGGCTTCGAGGCGGTTCACCGAGCCGTCGCCAACCTTCCGCGCCTCGACCCCGGTCACACGCGACGTGTCGCCCGGCGCGAAGAGCAGCGCCCTGACCTCGGTGCCTTCGAGAAATTGGACGCGGGGATTTTTCTTGACGCGATCGCGAATAACCGACTCGATCAGCAGCCGGCTCGCGAACAACATCTGATGTCCGGTGTGGCGGCGCGTTGCCCAACCTTCCGGATTCAAGGTGGCGAGCTCGAGGCCCGCATCCATGTCGAGGCCGCCGCGCGCGCGCAGTGAGTCGTCGAGACCGGGAAACAGTGCGCTCAACTCGCGCCGCCCGCGATCCAGCAGACCGTGCGGATGCCGGCTCTGCGGCACGCCCTTGCGATGCGCGGCGCCTTCGGGCAGCTCGTCGCGCTCGATCAGGGTGACGCGCTCGAAATGGTCGGACAGCACGCGCGCCGCGCACATCCCACCGATGCCCCCGCCGATGACCACAACATGCTTCGCGCTCATCTATATAATGTCCGCCACCGTCGACAATTATGCATTCCGTCCGAATTTTTTAGTTTGCCGTGTTAGTTGGCGCGTGTACATGGGTGCAGTCCCGCTTGATCGCGCCGCGCCGGCAGGATTAAACAAGTGCTCAGGGGCCAGTCGAACAGGCGGCTCACTATTTGGAGACGTTTCGATGTTGCACACTCCGATCTGCGATTACTTTGGGATCAAGTATCCGATTCTGCTCGCCGGGATGGGCGGCGTCGCGATGCATAAGCTGGTGGCCGCGGTTTCCAACGCGGGCGGCCTTGGGGTGATCGGGGCCGCGTCGCTGAGCCCCGACGATCTGCGCGCCGAAATCCGCAAGACTCGCGAGCTGACCGACAAGCCGTTCGCGGTCGATCTGCTCGCGCCGATTCCCGACATGATGCGCCCGCACGTGCCGGTGATGATCGAGGAAAAGATCAAGGTGTTCGTCGCCGGACTTTCGGTGCCTCAGGAATTCGTCAAGGTCATGCACGACAACGGGATGAAGATCGTCGTGATGTGCGGCAAGGTGCATCACGGGATCAAGTCGCAGCAGGCCGGCGCCGACGTGGTCGTCGCGCAAGGGACCGAAGCGGGCGGGCATACCGGAGAAATCGGGATGCTCTCGCTGGTGCCGCAGATGATCGACGCCATACAACTGCCGGTGCTCGCCGCGGGTGGAATCGCCGACGGCCGGCAAGTCGCGGCGGCGCTGACGGTCGGCGCGCTGGGCGTCGTGATCGGTACGCGCTTTATCGCAACGCCCGAGGCGCAGGCGGCACAGGGCTACCGCGAGGCGATCGTG
>JBOHWI010000249.1:0-11521 GCA_050736675.1 Binatus sp. (SeqCode) | reverse complement strand
GGCGCGGAGCGCGTGGTCGATTTCGAGCTGGAGCAAATCATCGACAACCCGCTCGGCTTCCCGCTGACGGCAAAATTCCGCCAGTATTCCCGTTCCAACCCGAAGTTCTAAGATGCAAATTCAGCTGGAGGACTACTTATGGCTGAGCGCGGCGACGATAGATTTACTGTTACCGTCGAGGAACGAGTGGAAGTGATCGTTCAATTTGAAGCCGGCGCGCCCCCCGGCTCTGAGGGCGAGCATCGGCTACAGCAGAAATATGGAAAGACGACTCATGCGACGGCGTTCTATATACACCAGGTGCTGGACCATCTCAACGCGGCGATGCAGGCGTTTATCGCGGGTCAGGAAATGATGTTCGTCGGGACCGCGGATGCCAAGGGTCACGCCGATTCGGCCTTTCGATGCGGCCATGCGGGGTTCGTCAAGGTCCTCGATGAGCGCACGGTCGCCTATCCCGAGTATCGCGGTAACGGGGTGTTCGCGAGCCTCGGCAATATTTCGGAGAATCCGCACGTAGGGCTGTTGTTCATCGACTTCGGCGCGCAGATAGGTCTCCACATAAACGGCGGCGCGCAAATCGTCGAGAACGATGAGTTCCTCGAGTTTCTAGAGGGCCACCCAGCCGAACAAGCGATACTGGGTGACGCAGTCCTGAAGGACATCCTCGAAAGCGACGGCGGGCACCTGGAGCGATGGGTTATGGTCTCGATCGCGGAAGCCTACGTCCAGTGCTCCAAGCACATCCCGCCAATGCAGCGGATGGATCACGATATAAAGTGGGGCGAGGAAATCCATCACGTAAAAGGCGGCGACTATTTCGGCACAGCGCACGGCCAGAAGTAAGTCGCCTCTTCAAAGCGTTGAAATTGGAGGCGGCGATCGGATTCGAACCGATGCGTGGAGGTTTTGCAGACCTCTCCCTTAACCACTTGGGTACGCCGCCCCGAGTTAGATCTTCGTCGCGACCGAACCCAATCAACTATCACGCGCTGGAAAGTGCATCAATTGACCACGCGCGGCTAGCTGCTGCGGAGCGACAAGCTCATCTGGCCGGCAGGCTGCAGTAGATCAGGCGAGTCGTTGTCGACATTGTTGACGTTGGGCGAGACCGGGGTCGCCATCAGCAAATCGTCGGGCGCGGGTACGAGGAATCGCTTGAGCGCGCGCGGCGACGGTGCGCGCGGGTCCATCCAGTCGTCGGCGTCGCGGTCTGCCAGTATCACCGGCATCCGATCGTGATACGACTCGAGCACGGCGTTGGCCGCCGTCGTCAGAATCGTGAACGTCGTCTCCCACACGCGCCGCTCTTTTTGCCACGCCTCGTACAGGCCCGCGAACAGGAGCAACCGGCTGTCCTCGCGATGGAACCAGGTCGGCTGCCGCGCGGTCTTCGGGCCGGTCCATTCGAAGAACCCGTCCGCCGGCACGACGCATCGCCGCTTGTGGAACGCGTCGCGGAATGCGCCTCGCGTGTCGGCTGTCTCCGAGCGCGCGTTGATAGTCTTGGCCGCCATGCTCGCGTCTTTCGACCCGCTCTTGATGAGTCCCCAGGTGGCGGGAATCACCTCGCGATTTTCGTATTTGAGCCGGACGATGAAATGTTTCTGCGTCGGCGCGACGTTGTAGCGCGGCCGATAGTCGGCGAACGAATCCGTCGGAACGCCGAGTTCGGCCGCCAGCGAATTACCGTCGCGCCGCGTGATTGTGAATCGTCCGCACATCTTCGCAAGCGGTGGACTATTCTCGGCTCAGCCGGCGGGAAACGCCAGCCGGACCGCGCGCCGCGCGATCATCAAATTTTCATTGGTGCGGACGACGCGCACGCGACAGCGGCTGCCTGCCGCGCTGATCGTGTCCTCGTTGGAGTCGTTGCGGCGCGCATCGATCGCAAGCCCGAGATGCGCGAGGCCGCTGCAGATTTCGGCGCATATCGCGCCGGCATGCTCGCCAATCCCGCCGGTGAACACCAGCAGATCCAAACCGCCGAGCGCGGCTGCCAGCGCGCCAACCGCTTTTCTACTCTGATAGCAGAACATCTCGATCGCCATCGCCGCCTCGGGGTTCGTCACCCGCGCCTCCAGCAGCGTCTTCACGTCGGAATTGAGACCCGAGACCCCGAGCAGCCCCGACTTCAGATTCACCAGCCGGCTCAGTCGCGCAGCGTCATAGCCCTTCTGTTCGAGCAGAAACAGAATCACGCCCGGATCGAGATCGCCCGGCCGGGTGCCCATCATGAAGCCGCCCGCCGGCGTAAATCCCATTGTCGTGTCGAGCGGAAGGCCGTTTTCGACAGCGACCATACTCGCTCCATTGCCCAGATGCGCGATTATCAGGCGCGGCGGCACGTCAGCTCCCAGAGCCTGCATGATGTACTCGTAAGAGATCCCATGAAAGCCGTAGCGTCGCACGCCCGCGTCCCACAGCTCGCGCGGCAGCGGAAGCCGCTCGGCCCGCTCGGGCATCCCGCGATGGAACGCGGTATCGAAGCAGGCTACCTGCGGAAGCTTCGGATGCCGGGCAGCGACCGCCTCGATACCCTCGATCCCGCCGGGCATGTGCAGCGGCGCGAACGGGATCAGTTTCTTCAAATCGGCGAGCAGCGCCGGGGTAACGATCTCCGGAGCCACATGATGCGCGCCGCCGTGGACGATTCGGTGGCCCACCGCGTCGAGACGCGGCAGCTTCAAGCGCTCGAACTCGTCGGACAACGCATCGACCGCGACTCGCGGACGCGCGAACTCGCGATCCGATTCGGCTATCGATCGGCCATTAGCGTCGCGGACGATGATTTTTCCGCCGCTCGCGCCGATTCGATCCGCCGCGCCCTCGGCCACGACCGATTCAGCTCCGCCGGAAGCCGAATACAGCGCGAACTTGCACGACGACGAACCGACGTTGACGCAGAGTATGTGACGAGGCGGCAAACTGATCCTCAGGTGGCGCCGTTGGAAGCGGCCTGCTTGAAAACACGCGCGATCAGTTCCTGCGCTTCAGTTTGAATCTTGTGCAGGTGATCTTCACCCTTAAAACTCTCGGCGTAAATCTTGTAAACCTCTTCGGTGCCCGACGGACGCGCCGCGAACCATCCGTTCTCCGCGATCACCTTTATCCCACCGATGGCCGCCCTGTTGCCGGGCGCAACGGTCAGCATCTTGAGTATTTTCTCGCCTGCAAGTTCGCGCTCGTGCAGTTTGTCGGGCGTCAGCTTCTTGAGGATTTCCTTTTGCGCCGACGTTGCCGGTGCGTCGATACGCTCGTATGCCGGGGTACCGAACTTCTTCGTCAGGTCGTCGTAGATCGCGCCCGGGTCGCGTCCCTCGCGTGCGGTGATCTCGGCCGCAAGCAGGCCGAGGATGAGCCCGTCCTTGTCTGTAGTCCAGGCGGTGCCGTCGGTGCGCAGAAACGACGCTCCGGCGCTTTCTTCGCCGGAAAATCCGACCGAACCGTCGATCAGCCCGTCCACGAACCACTTGAAGCCGACCGGCGTCTCGATCAACTTCCGTTCGAGCCTGGCCGCGATGCGATCGATCATGCTGCTGCTCACCACCGTCTTGCCCACCGCCGCGTCTTTGCGCCATCGCGGCCGATTGCGGAACAGGTACGAGATCGCGACCGCGAGGTAGTGATTCGGATACATCAGGCCGCTCGAACGCGTGACTAGTCCGTGCCTGTCCGCGTCGGTGTCATTGGCAAACGCGACGTCGAAGCGATCGCGCATCGCGAGCAAACGCACCATCGCGTATGGCGACGAGCAATCCATCCTGATCTTGCCGTCCCAGTCGGCGGTCATGAAACGGAACGTCGGGTCGACCATGTCGCTGACCACCGTCGCCTTGATTCCGTACTTTTCGACCACCGCGGGCCAGTAATGGACCGCGGCGCCGCCCAGCGGATCGATTCCGACTTGGATGCCGGCGCTGCGAATCGACTCCATGTCGACGACGTTGCCCAAGTCGCCAACGTATGCGCCGATGTAGTCGTGCTTGTGAAGGGTCGCGGCAGTGAGCGCCCGCGGGTATGGCGTCCGCAGGACACCGACGAGATCATTTTTGAGAAACCCGTTGGCCGTATTCTGAATCCAGTCGGTAATCGCCGTATCCGCCGGTCCGCCGTTGGGCGGATTGTACTTGAAGCCGCCGTCGGTCGGCGGATTGTGCGACGGTGTGATCACGATCCCGTCAGCCAACCCCCTCTTGCGGCCCCGATTGTAGGTCAGGATCGCGTGCGATATCGCCGGCGTTGGCGTGTAGCCGCCGTTGCTGTCCACCATCGTCTCGATGCCGTTGGCGGCCAGCACTTCGAGCGCGCTGGCGAACGCGGGCACCGAGAGCGCGTGCGTATCCATCCCGAGGTAAAGCGGACCGTCGATATTCCGACTCTTGCGATAAAGGCAAATCGCCTGGCTGATCGCCAGGATGTGCGCCTCGTTGAACGCGCCGTCGAATGCGGAGCCGCGATGCCCCGAGGTGCCGAACGCGACTCGTTGCGCGGGATTATCGACATCCGGCTTGAGGCTGTAGTAAGCGGTGATCAGACGCGGCACATCGACGAGTTGGGATTGGTCGACAGGCTTTCCGCCAAGCGGGCTCACGCTCATGTGGTTTCGGTTCCTTTCGCGAAATTCTCGCACTGCAGGCCCTGGGTTGATAGACGCAGCAGAGCGAGATTCTGGAATTGTAAATTGTCCGCGACATTCTCACGAGGGAGACGGTCATCATGGACGAAGCCAAGCTTCAATTGCTGCTCGACCGCGCCGAAATCAGCGACGTGCAATTGCGCTACGCGACCGGATTGGATTCGCGCGACTGGCCGCTGTTCCGCTCATGCTTCGCCGATGAAATCGAAACCGACTTCACCTCGGTCTTCGGCGGCGAGCCACGAAAGGTCAACGCCGATCGATGGACCGAGGCGGCGCGGCGCTCGCTCAGCGGCCTGCAGGCGACCCAGCACATGATCGCGAATCACGTGATCACCGTCGACGGCGATAAAGCGACCTGCGTCGCATACGTGCAGGCGCGGCACTATCTGCCCAACGACACTGGCGGCCACACCCAAACCATGTTCGGCTACTACACGAATCGATTCGTCCGCACGCCCGCGGGATGGAAAATTCGCGCGTGCAAGCTGACGCTCATGTGGCAGACCGGCAACTGGGGAATCTTCGCGCTTGCCAGTGCTCGATTCAAAGCGGCCGAGGCGGCCAGGAGCCGTTAACAAGCTTTCCAGATAGGGAGCCAATGATGCTAAACCTTAAACTCATGATCGTGGAGGGCGTCGTGGAATCGAAAGCCGGACACCCGGCGCCCGCGCTGCGGAAGGAACCTCGCGAAGCGGACATCGCACGATTCGACGCGCCGCGCTACGCTTGAACTAGCATTGGAGGAAACCGCCGTGCAGATGAATGTAAAACCAATTCCGACGCTCGAGCCCCGGATCAACGAGATCCGGGAACTTACCGCGCAGATCGTCAACCGCGATATCTTGCCCAATGAACGGAAGCTCTGGGCGGATTGGCGCAACCGCGCGACCGACGAGGAGAAGCGCGCCAGTCGAGAGCTGCGGGAGTCTATCCGGCAGAAGGTGAAGCAGGCGGGCCTCTGGGCGCCCCACCTTCCGCCGGAATACGGCGGCTCCGGCCTCGGCTTTCTCGAGCATGCGTACATGAACGAGGTGCTCGCCTACAGCATGGGAGCGGCGGCGCTCTTCGGCGTCGTCGCGCCCAATTCGGGGAATCAGACTATCCTGCTCAAGTACGGCACCGAGGAGCAGAAGCGGAAATGGCTGGTGCCGCTCACCGAGGGCAAGATGGAGTCCGGCTTCTCGATGACCGAGCCCGACAATGCCGGCTCGGATCCGCGATCGATCAAGACCACGGCGCGCCGCGACGGCGACAATTGGGTGATCAACGGCCGCAAGTGGTTCACCTCGAACGGCTTTCGCGCCGACTTCTTCATCGTGATGTGCCGCACCGAGGGCAACGGCCGCGACAACGGCCGCATGACGCAGATAATCGTGCCCAAGAGCACGCCAGGCGTGCGCATCGTGCGCGGTATCGAGGTCTGGGGCCGGCCGAGCGACCATTGCGAGATAGAGTACGACGACGTGCGCGTGCCGCTGACCAACCAGCTCGGCCAGACCGGCTCGGGCCATCAGGCGGCGCAGGATCGTCTCGGCGCGGGCCGCATCTATCACTGCATGAACTCGATCGGGCAGATGTGGCGGGCGTTCGACCTGATGGTCGAGCGCGCCACGATGCGCGAGGTGCACGGCGGCAAGCTCGAGACCAAGCAATTCATCCAGGGGTTCATCGCCGATTCCTACATCGACATCCAGTCGGCGCGCCTGATGACCATCCACTGCGCCGAGCGCATGGACGGCGGCGGCGACCCGCGCACGGACATTTCGGCGATCAAGATTTTCGTACCCTCGGCCTACGAACGGGTAGTCGATCGAGCGATCCAGGTGTGGGGCGCGGCGGGCGTCTCGGGCGACCTGCCGTTCGTCGGCATGTTCCAGGGAGCGCGGACGCTGCGGCTCGCCGACGGCCCGGACGAAGTCCACCGAATCCTGATCGCGAAGAATGTGCTGATGCGATACCACAACGGCGAAAGCTGGGACTTCGGCAACTGACCTTGACGGCGGGTTCGATAAGGAGCTACGAATTCTCGGAAAGGCAAAAGGGAACTCCGGTCAAAATCTAGAGAGGAAATACCGGCTTACGCCCTTTGGTTGGACGCGGAGAGCTGGGCGCTAAGACTTGCGTCATCAAAGCCTTCCTGGAGATAGAATTGTCGAAGCCGCAGCGCTTCGCGGGTGAGGGGGTCGGGGATTAATGAAAATAGTGGTTTGTGTTTTGCGGGCAGCCGCCTTTGGGGCGGTGTGCCTGGCGGTCTGCGTTACTGCGGCACAGGCGGGGCCATACAGGAATTCAAAGCGAACGAGGACGCCGATCAAGCACCTGATCGTGGTGATCGGTGAAAATCACAGTTTCGACAACGTCTTCGCCACCTACACACCTCCCGACCCGACGCAGCACGTGTGGAATCTGCTTTCGCTCGGGATCATAGACCAAGCGGGTCTGGAGGGCCCGAACGCCAACCTCGCGACTCAGAATGAGGCGACCGACACGGCGGTCTGGCAATTGAGTCCGAACCAGACCGGCGCTTTTTCGAGTCTGCCTCAGCCGAGCACGACGCTCAACGCACTTCCGTCCTCCCCTCGCGCGCTATCGACGTTTCTTCTCGAATTCGACAAGGATCCCGCCGGAATCCTCTATTGCACCGATTACGCGCTGGAACCGGCCGCGCAGGCGCTTCTGTCGATGGGCGGCACCGGGCAATCGTTTTACGGTGTCCCGCTCGGTCTTTCCTCTCTGCCCGTTCCGGACTGCCGGTACCCGTCCGATCTCCCAAACGGACCATATTCGTTCGTGGGCACGTCGCAACTGAATTCCTGTCCGAGTCCCAGCTTCAAGAGCGCGATCACTCCGACTGAGTTCACCGACAATGTCGGCGACCCGGTGCATCGATTCTTCCAGATGTGGCAGCAGAACGATTGCAGCGCCGCCCACATCACCGCCAGCAATCCCAGCGGATGCGCGCACGACCTCTATACGTGGGTCGCGACTACCGTTGGCTGGCAGATCACCAAGGACGGCAACCCGCCGACCGACGACGAGGGCACCTTTCAGGGCGGGATCTCCATGGGCTTCTACAATATGGCCACCGGCGACTATCCCTATTTTCAGGCGCTGGCCCAGAACTATTCAATCAATGATAACTATCATCAATTCGTCATGGGCGGGACCGGGCCAAACTCGCAGTCGATCGGCACCGCCGATGTCTATTACTACACAGACAGCAACGGAAATCCCGCCACGCCGGCATCCAAACTGATTGAGAATCCGGATCCGCAGCCGGCCAGCAACAACTTCTATACCAACGATTCACCTGCCACCGGCGATCTCGGGAACACCAGTACGGGCGGCCTTGTCAACTGCTCGGCCGCCTCCCAGCCCGGCGTGAAGCCGATCATGGACTATCTCTCCCTGCTTCCATACACGCCGTTCAACGGCGGTGATTGCGCCTCGGGGAACTACTATCAGGTCGACAACGAATATCCGAGCTACGATCATCTGGGTAACCCGATTCAGGTGGGCAATGAATTTCCTAACGGACCGGCGTTCGCCGTCGGTCCACAGACCATACCTACTATCGGGGATGCGTTGTCCAAGAAGAAGGTATCGTGGAGGTATTACGGGGAAGGGATGAATTCGGCCGATGACCCGGCGCTGGCCAACGAACTCTATTGCGCAATCTGTAATCCCTTCCAGTTTTCGCGGTCGATCATGACCGGACCGCTCAAGAGTCACCTACAGGACCTTGACGTTTTCTTCAGCGATGTTAATGGCGGCAAGCTTCCGGCAGTCTCGTTCGTGAAGCCCGATTTTCTTCTCGACAGCCATCCGGGCACCTCGACACCGCCGCTGTTCGAGGCATTTGTGCAGAGGATTAGTGACGCGGTTCAAAGCAAGCCGAACGTTTGGAAAAACACCGCTATCCTGGTCACCTTCGATGAGTCAGGCGGAACGTACGATTCAGGATATATCCAGCCTATCGATTTTTTCGGCGACGGTCCGCGCACGGTTATGATCGCGGTCTCACCATTCGCAAAATACGGTTACGTCGATCACACGTATTCAGATCACGCATCGATCGTGAAGTTCATAGAACTTAACTGGCGCCTCAAGCCGCTCTCCGCGCGGAGCCGCGACAATCTGCCTAATCCTCAAACACTCTCGTCCGCACCGTATTTTCCGATCAACAACCCGGCAATCGGCGATCTCAGAAACATGTTTGCTTTCAAGGTAAAGAAGAATTAAAGGGAGCGGCACTCACGGATGAGGGTAGCGCCGTTTGGATTGAGGGGTTCACGCCGGTTGCCGTTCGTCAAAACCTAATCCGAGCGCAGCATGATTCGACTGATCGCGTCGCGACGATTACGTTAAATCGACAAGCTCGACGCGCTCACCAACCGACTGGTCGCCGAGTTTTTGCGCGATGCGCTGATTCGCTTCGAGGCGAGCGGCGACCGGGTCGCGATTCTTACTGCAGCGTGAGACCTAGCCTTCTCGGCCGGCGCTTCGTCACTAGACGCTCCCGCGGCGACGCAGCGATGAGGTGCCCCCCCGTCTACATATCGTCTACATTCAGTCAGGCTTCGGGTCCTCGGATGCCGGCAAATCATCTAGGTCCTTGACTGTATGGGGTTTTATTGGAGCGGGTGATCGGTTTCGAACCGACGACCTCGTGCTTGGCAAGCACGCGCTCTACCAACTGAGCTACACCCGCTCTCCTCTACGGCAGATCGAATCTACTTGAGTATCGGGCGCCGAAGCGTCTGTCAAATCGCCGCGCGCTTGCCGCCCGCGACAATTGGTTTTGGCCGCAGCGTCTTGACCACGCGCACGTAGTAATCGACGCCCGACCACACGCTCACCGCCATCGCGAGCCACAGGATAAACATCCCGGCCGCGAAGAAATCGACGTGCAGATACGTGTAATGAATCAGCAGCCCGTGAATCGCGATCGCCTGCAGCGACATCTTGTATTTGCCGAGCTCCTCGGCGCCAACGATCAGTCCTTCGGCCGCCGCGACCGCGCGCAGACCCGTCACCATTATCTCGCGAGTCACCAGTACCACCACCATCCACGCCGGCACGTGCGGCGACCGCGCCATCCCGGCCAGCATGATCAGCGCGGTAGTGACGACCAGCTTGTCGGCCATCGGATCGAGAAACTTGCCGAGCGTCGTGACCGAGTCGTAGCTGCGCGCGAGGTAGCCGTCGAAATAATCGCTGACCGTCGCGACGAAGAACACGCCCGCCGCCATCCACGACGCGGTCGGCCCGGTATGCATCAGGATCCAGATGAGCACCGGCGCCGTCGCGATCCGGAACAGCGTGACAATATTTGGCGGCGACATCGGCACGGGATTGGCCTTCAGACTCTAGACGAAACTTGCGTAATTTCGTTTCGCTCTGCGTCATCAAGAATATTTGAATCGGCCAGAGGGGGCAAATCGCAGATGCTCGATCGCCTTGACTGGCCGAGCGCAGACCGAGTAGCGTCATTTCGACACAACGAGGCGGCTTGATGAGGCAGAACGCGCAACTGTTCAGCGACTTCCTGGTAATCGGCGGCGGCATCGCGGGCTTGACCTTCGCCATCAAGGCCTCCGAGGTCGGCACCGTCACCGTGCTGACCAAGGCCGGCAGCTCCGAGGCCAACACCGCCTACGCGCAGGGCGGTATCGCCAGCGTGTGGAGCGTCGACGATTCGTTCGAGTCCCATATCGACGATACGATCCGCGCGGGCGCGGGCCTGTGCGATCGCGCCGCCGTCGAGACCATCATCCGCGAAGGTCCCGAGGCCGTGCGCGAATTGATTCGGCTCGGCACGCGCTTCACGCGGGTCGAGGCCGGCAGTCCCGACGACCCCGAGCTCGAATACGACCTCGGCCAGGAAGGCGGCCATAGCCATCGCCGCGTGCTTCACGCGCAGGACCTGACCGGCCGCGAAATAATGCGCGCGCTGACCGAGGCCGCGGCCGCCTGCCCGAACATCCGCACGCTGGAAAATCACGTCGCGATCAATCTGCTGGTCGAGACTCCCACCGCCGGCCGGCCCGGTGCATGCTGGGGCGTCTATGCGCTCGATCGCGGCACGCATGAAATCCGCAAAGTGATTTCGCGCGCCACGATGCTCGCGACGGGCGGCGCCGGCAAGGTCTATCTCTACACCACCAATCCCGACATCGCGTCCGGTGACGGCGTCGCGATGGCGTATCGGGCGGGCGCGTCGGTCGCCAACCTCGAGTTCTACCAGTTCCACCCGACGTGCCTGTACCATCCCGCCGCCAAGTCGTTTCTCATTTCGGAGGCGCTGCGCGGCGAGGGCGCGATTCTGAAATTGCCCGACGGCGCCGCGTTCATGAAGCGCTACCATCCCGACGCCGAGTTGGCGCCGCGCGACGTGGTTGCGCGCGCGATCGATTCCGAGATGAAACGCCACGGCCTGGATTTCGTGTACCTCGATTTGAGTCATCGCGACGCCGATTTCATCAAAAAGCGGTTCCCTAATATCTTCAAGCGATGCTTGAGCTTTGGTTATGACCTCACCGCAGGCCCAATTCCGGTGGTCCCGGCGGCTCATTATATGTGCGGCGGAGTGCAGACCGACCTCGACGGCCGCACCTCGATTCCGCGCCTTTATGCGGCCGGCGAAGTTGCGATGACCGGGCTGCACGGCGCCAACCGCCTCGCGTCGAACTCTCTGCTCGAGGCGGCGGTGATGGGCCGCCGCGGCTTCGCCTCGGCGCGCGAAATCGTCGCGTCGGGAGGCGGCGCCCCGCCCGAATTTCCCGAATGGGACCCCGGTCGTGCGATTCGCTCCGAGGAGCGCGTGATGATCACGCAGAGCTGGGACGAAATTCGCCGCCTGATGTGGAACTACGTCGG
>JBOHWI010000248.1:0-3690 GCA_050736675.1 Binatus sp. (SeqCode) | reverse complement strand
GCTCAGACGGCTCCGCAATCACCGGTCCCAACTTAAGCCATCGGCGCGCCCCGCCCTTGATCAGCCCGAGACCCGGCACGTAGAGCAACGCCAGCATCGCGACCGACGCGACAAACAACGGCATCACGATTCGGCGCAATCCAGCCAGCGAGAATTGCGACAGAATCATCAGAAAGACGAAGCCGACGGCGATGTGCGCCAGCTGAAGCTTGAAGAAATGGAACGCGTCGCCTTTTTTCTCGATACCTAGAAAATACGTCGTATTCAGCACCATCAACAGCCCGAGCAACAGCAGCACCGCCGCCGGCAGCCACAGCCACGGGTCGGGACGCCGATAGCTTACGGCGTCAAAGCGCCCGAACCAGCTCTTTATATACGTTCCCACGTTCCGCATAGTCCTTGAATTGATCGAAGCTCGAGCACGCCGGCGACAGCAGCACCGTGTCTCCCGGCGCCGCAGCGCGGGCGGCGTGCTCGACCGCCTCGCTCAGAGTCGCCACCGTTTCGATCGTCGTCGCACCTTCAAGCGCGGCCGCCATCTTGTCGCGCGCCGCTCCGTTGAAAACCGCCAGCTTGACCTTCTCGCGCAGCGGCCGTCTGAGCGGCGCGTAGTCTCCGCCCTTGTCGAGACCCCCTGCTATAAGAATTATCGGCGCCGCCAACGCATCGATCGCTTCGACCACTGCGCCGACGTTGGTTCCCTTCGAGTCGTCGATATAGGTCACGCCGCCATTCTCGTGAACGACTTCAATCCGATGCGGCAGTCCGCGAAACGACGCGAGCGCGCGCTCGATATCTTCCGCCTTGACGCCGAGCGCGAGCGCCGCCGCCGACGCCGCCATGGCATTGGAGATGTTGTGCCGGCCAGGCAGACTAAATTCCCGGAGGCTGATTCGCCCGCGAGTCGCAGCGTCGAAGTCGTAAGCGATCGCGTTCAACCGAGCGTCAAACCAAAGCGAAGCCGCTCCGTTGCCGCGCGAGTGACCAAAGCCGATCACGCGCGAGCGCACGCTCTTCGCGATCTTCCATACGTTGGGATCGTCGCGATTCAGAATGGCATAGTCGGCAGCATTCTGGTTTTCGAACAGACGCGCCTTCGCGCGCCCATAGTCCGCGAGATCTTTGTAGCGTTCGAAGTGATCGTCGCTCAGGTTGAGATGCAGGCCTGCGCGCGGCTGGAATTTTTCGATCCATTCGAGCTGAAAACTCGACACCTCGACGACTGCAACGTCCCATTTGCCGTCAATCGCGTCGGTTAGCGGCGTGCCGAGGTTGCCGCCGACGAACGTGCGCCGTCCCGCCGTCTTCAAAATCTCGCCCAGCAGCACCACCACGGTGCTCTTGCCGTTGGTGCCGGTGACCGCGGCGATTGGTGCGTTCAGAAAGCAGCTCGCCAGTTCGATTTCTCCGATTACCGGAATTCGTTTTTCGGTGGCGGTCCGCAACAGAAGCGAATCGCGCGGCACTCCCGGACTCGAGACGACGAGGTCAATGCCGTCCAGCCAGCCCTTATCTTCGGCACCGAGTTTCACCGCTCCGGCGGGCAGATTGCCGCGCTCGACGTCGACGCGTCGATCGGTCATAACGAGTTTCGCGCCGCGCGAGGCAAGGAACCGCGCCGCGGCGACTCCGCTGACGCCCAGTCCGACTACCATCGCGCGTTTGCCCGATAGTTCCATCAACGCAGCTTCAGCGTGCTCAGCGCAACCAGCGCGCACACGATCGAGACGATCCAGAACCTGATCACGACCACAGTCTCGGGAATTCCCTTGAGTTCAAAGTGATGGTGCAGCGGCGCCATCAGGAAGAACCGTTCACGCGTCGCCTTGAAATAGTAGCGCTGAATGATCGTTGAGGCCGCCTCCGCGACGAACACTCCGCCCGCGATTATCAGCGCCAGTTCCTGCTTGGCCAGCACCGCGACCGTGCCAAGCGCACCGCCGAGCGCAAGCGCGCCCACGTCGCCCATCATCATCGAGGCCGGGTACGCGTTGAACCACAGGAAGCCGAGCGAGGCCGCGATGATCGACGCGCAAAAGATTGCGACTTCGCCCATGTTCGCGATGTACGGAATCTGCAGGTAGGTCGCGAATTTGAAGTTGCCGGCGACGTAAGTGAACGTCCAGTACGTCAGCGCGACCGTCATCACCGGTCCAATCGCCAGCCCGTCGAGCCCGTCCGTCAGGTTCACCGCATGCGAGCATCCGACGATAACCAGCATCGCGAACGGGATATAAAACCACCAGTGCAAATCGGGATGTACGTTCTTGAGGAACGGCACAGTCAGATGCGTATCGAAGCCGAGATACAGGAACAGCCATGCCGCCGCGATGAACGCGCAGGAGAACGACCACACCAGCTTCGCCGGGCCGCTCAGTCCCAGGCCTTTGCCGCGCGTGAGTTTGAAGTAGTCGTCGCTGAAGCCGATCGCGCCGAAAGTCAGCGTCACGAAGATCGCGATCCAGACGTACGGATTCAGGATGTTGGCGAGCAGCAGCGTCGCCGCCAGCATCGACGCCACGATCAGCAGGCCGCCCATCGTGGGCGTGCCGGCCTTCTTCTGATGCGCCTGCGGAACGACGTCGCGAATTGTCTGACCGATGCGCAACTCGCGGAACCGATCGATCAGGATGGGTCCCAGAGCCAACGACAACGCCAGGGCCGCCAGCCCGGCCAGGACCGATCGCAGCGTCTCGTACCTGAGTGCGTTGAAGCCGGAATAATATTTGTGCAGGGGGTAGAGCAGCAAGTAGAGCATCGCGGCGCTCGCCGAGTCTCAACTCTGCCCGCCGCGGAGTTCCGCCGCAATCTCGCGGACCACGACCCGATCGTCGAACGGGAGCACGCGCCCCGCCGCCAGCTGATAGTCCTCGTGTCCTTTGCCCGCGATCAAAACCGCGTCGCCCGCAGTCGCGATTCCGAGCGCGATGCGGATCGCCGAGCGCCGATCCGGCTCGACAATGTATCCCTCACGACCCGAAGCGATCAGTCCCTTCTCGACCTCGGCGATTATCGCCATCGGATCTTCACTGCGCGGATTGTCTGAAGTCAGCACCGGGATGTCCGCGAGCCGCCCCGCGATTTCACCCATAATCGGCCGCTTGCCGCGGTCACGATCGCCGCCGCATCCGAACACGCAGATGATTCTGCCGGCGCGCAATCGTTGAAGCGCCGTCAGCACCGCCTCCAGCGCGTCGGGCTTGTGCGCGTAATCGACCAGCACCGCGACCCCCGGCTTCGCCGCAATCGCTTCGAGTCTGCCGGGGGCCCCTGGGCATCGCCGCACCCCATCTACCACCGCATCCATATCGACACCCAGGGCCGCCGACAGAGCCGACGCGCCGAGGATATTGAGCAAATTGATTTCGCCGAGCAGCGGCGATTCGATTTCGACTGTTTTGCCGAGCACCGATAGCGTCGCACGGATTCCGTTCAGGTCCGCGTCAAATTTCTCAGGATGCACGTCGAGCGAGCGGTCCAGTCCGAAGCTTATTTTCGATCCCTTGACCGCTTCGAGCACGCGCCGCCCATACGAATCGTCACCGCGCACGATCGCGACCGTATCCGCCCGCCGGCTGCGCGGCAGAATCTCGGTGAACAGGCGCAGCTTCGCCGCGAAGTAGTCCTCGATCGTCGCGTGATAATCCAGATGGTCGCGGCCCAGGTTGGTGAACATGCACGCCCGGAAGC
>JBOHWI010000247.1:0-1727 GCA_050736675.1 Binatus sp. (SeqCode) | reverse complement strand
GTCCCGGATAGCGAAACGACTCGCCGAGTTCGGGATGCACGACGTTCTGGAAGTAGCCGCGCGATGCGAACTGCGGACTCTCGACCACCTCGGCCACTGTCGTGACCGGCGTGATCAGAAACCCCCGTTCCACCGCCAGTTCGAGCAGCTCAGCCTTGGTGCGGCTGCGCGTGAATTTCCTGACGATTTCTTTGACACGCTCGAATTCGGACAGGGGCTCGGCCCCGCTGAACAGCAGCTCGCCGTATCCAATCCAGTCCTTGTCGCGCGTCGCTTCGTCGCAAAAGCCGTGCTCGCAGAGATATCGCATAAACCTTGCCGTAAAGGTGCCCAGGGCCGAACCGAACAGGAACGTTAGCGCCGCGTAGCCGTCGCGCGCGGGCCACACCAGCGGAAGATCGAGCGGCCCGAACTTCACCCCGCCCGATATCCGCCGCGCTTCCGGCGAACCGAGCGGAGCCGCAAGAATGTACGACTGCGTCGCCATCGCAACCGATTGCTGCGCCGCGACGTCGACATGCTGCCCAAGGCCGGAGCGCGTGCGCTCGTGATGCGCCGCGAGCGCCGCCACGGCCGCGTCGGCGGATGCGTGCAGATATGCTTGCGGGACGCACAGCCGTACGGGCGGACGATCCGCATCGCCTGCCAGGATCAGCGGCCCGCCGGCAGCCATGATAATAATATCGCTGTCGGCGTAATCAGCCTTGGGGCCATCCTGTCCGAACGGCGTGATCGAAACGTAAATAAGTGCGGGATTGATCCTGGCAAGATCGACGAAACCGAGATTGTGTTGCGCCAGGTAGCCGGGATCGTGCGACTCGATCAGAAAATCGGCGCGCTCGACGAGGCGGCGCAAAAGATCGCGGCCGCCGTCGCGTTCGATATCGAGCGTAATCGACCGCTTGTTACGATTGTACGCCCACCAATACAGCGAACGATTGGGATGCGGTGCGTCCCTGTAGAACGGCCCGATGCCGCGCGCAGAGCATCCGCCCGGCGGCTCGACCTTGATGACGTCGGCGCCCATGTCGCCGAGCATCTGGCCGCAGAGAAGACCGCGCTCGGTCGTGAGATCGAGCACGCGATAAGGACTGAGCATCGACATGACAATTCAGTTTCGTTGCCGCCCGATTCTTATCACTGTCAGACCGGAGCGAGTCAACGGGAGAAGCGATGGCGTCCGGGACTGAATTCGCCGCCGATAAGCGGCGCGTCGTCAAACCTCACGAGCGCCGTGACACCGTCTGGAATCGCGATCTCGCCGCCGCCTTCGCGATCCAGCTTGACTTCGATGAATCCGTGCAGGGTCGGGACGCGGCCTTCGAGATGCCTCAGCGATCCGAACCGCGGTGCGATTTCCGCGCGCGAGAAGCCGGGCGCGATCGGCCTCACTCCGAGAACCCAAGTGGTTAAATCGTAAGTCGGCGTCGCCGACCAGGCGTGACATCGGCTCCCAGTGCCGACGCGCGCGTCCCAGTACTCCTCGAACGCGGTGTCGCCGCGTTCGATCTGCGGCCACCACTTCATGCATCGCGCGGGAATCAGGTCGCGTCGACCGACTCGAGCAATCGCATCGTGAAGGAAGTGCGAAAAAAATGGCTGCGCCGCGACGACGTCGTGCTCGACGTCGAACGTCATGTGCTCGGCGGGTTCCATCCGCTGTCGCAGGTACGCGGCAAAGTTGTCGGCGATCGTCGGCGTTACGACGACGCGCGACTCATCGAGGA
>JBOHWI010000246.1:0-2901 GCA_050736675.1 Binatus sp. (SeqCode) | reverse complement strand
GGCTCTACGGAGAAACCTCAGCTACGTAACCACTCTGAGTGAACGCACCCCCAAAATATAGCATCCCAGAAACCGAAAACAGGTTCCCATAGTGCCACGCTCCCGAGTAGTCACCCCACCTACCATTTGGGATCGTACCGGCGCCGGTCGTGCTACTGAAAATCTTGTATTTGTGCAGCTTTGTTGCACCGGTAGGTTCGGAAGCGTTGGGACCCGTCATCAGAACTGGTTTGAAGGTGGTCGCGTACATGGTGGGAGTCAAACCAGAGGTGTCTGCTTGAGTGTAAGTTAGAACTACATAATCGGTCCTGCCGCTGATCAGGTGGTCAACTTGAGGAAACGACCGCTCGCTGCTTCCATTGGTGGCGCCGAACAGATCGTCGCTCGCAATTGACCCGAGTCTTTCTTTGGGCCAGTGTCGTTGTGTCCCAAGCGAAGTAAGTTATCATCGAGCCTTTGCTACCGAAGTCTGTAGTATTGAATTCGTTGCCGCAACCAGAAGTCAGTTGATTGCTCCCGTAACCGATACCAGCGGTTGCAGTGATGACCAAGTGCCCGTTCGCCCAAACGTCCTCTCTTGGCGTTATCTCAAGCGAGTTTCTGGTAGTTTAATACGTGGGGTTGGGAGAATGTGGCTGTTTGTTTTGGCGACCGGATTCGCTCTGATCCTTTCGATTTCGCAGCCTGCTATCGCCGGCGACGCCGCAATCCTCCTCGCCGGCAACCATCCTGACGAAGCGGCCGGCATCGTCGGCGAGGCTGCCGCATCGCCCTTGCAGCCGCTTGCGATGCGTCTGACGATGGCGATCCGCAACCGCGCCGAGCTCGCGCTGCTGCTGGCCGACCAGCAGGACCCCGCGTCGCCGGACTACCATCGATGGCTGACGCCGGATGAGTTCACGGCGCGTTTCGGGCCGACGGACACCGACTTGGCGCGAGTCACGCAGTGGCTCAACGAAAAAGGCTTTACCGTCAAGTCCGCCGACGCCTCGACCCGCGAGGTTTCGTTCACCAGCACGGTGGCCGTGGCCGAGAAGGTATTCGGCGTGAAGATTGCCGCAACGGCCGACGGCCTTCTGTATTCCAACGCCACCGATCCCGCCGTGCCTGCCCGTCTCGCGCCGCTGATCGAATCGATCCACGGTCTCGACAATCTGCTGCACAGCAAACCGCTGGTACGCCGCGTGACGAAGCCGGACGCAAGCGCCAGTTCGCCCGCAGCAATCGTCGGCGCCGCGGGCCCGGCGTTCGGTCCGAACGACATCTATACGTTCTACAACGAAACGCCGCTGTTGGATCTCAACATCGACGGCCGCAACGCGGGATGCATCGCGGTTGTCGAAGATTCGAATCTCGACGAGCCTGCCGCCAACGCATTCAACGCGCAGTTCGGCTTACCTGCGCTGTCGGGGATGACGAACTTCAAGGTCGTGCTCGTTGATGACACCGACCCCGGCCAGAATGCGGACGAAGACGAAGCGATGGTCGATGTGAGCTATTCGCATGCCGTCGCGCCGGGCTCGAACATCCGCGTCTATCTTGGCGACCAGAACAACACCAAGTCGGTGGCCGTTCTTGACGCGATCCACGCGGCGGTAACGGATAGGGACGACCCGTGCACCGCGATCAGCATCAGCTTCGGATTCTGCGGCGGCTCGAAGCGTTTCTACAAAAGCCAGGACGGTTATTTTGCGCAGGCTGCCTCGCAGGGTCAGGCGGTGTTCGTGGCGACCGGCGACGTAGGGTCGGCGGGCCTCAAACTGGACAAAAGGGCGGGTAGCTGCATAATCGGCAGGTCGCGCAACCTTAGTGAGATTGCGGCGTCGCCTAATGTGACCGCGATTGGCGGCACCGAGTTCGCACCTGAATACGACGGCGGTGACGACGTCGGCTTCGTTTCGGAAACCGTGTGGAATGACAGCGACGGCGCCGCCGGCGGCGGCAAGAGCAAGGTCTTCAAGAAGCCTGCGTTTCAGAAGGGGCTCATCAAGAGGGACAAGAAGCGCGACGTGCCCGACATTTCGTTCGGCGCAAGTCCCGCATCGCCGGGATTCTTCTTCGGCAGCCGCAAGGGCTTGGCCCCGGCAGTCATCTGCTGCATCGGCGGCACCAGCGTCGGCGCTCCAGCCTGGGCGGGCATCAGCCAGCTTATCTCGCAGCAGAACGGCGGTCCGATCGGGAATATGAATACGCGAATCTACCAGCTGGGTGCGGAGGCCAACGGCGCAGCGACCGGAATTCGCGACGTCACTGCCGGCAACAACGCCTTCAACGGGGTCCCCGGTTTTCCCGCGGGTCCCGGTTATGACAAGGCTAGCGGGTGGGGCACCGCCGACATCGGTCTCTTTGTCCCGGCATATCTGAATCCGTAGCACCCGGCATTTCGCGTTCACGCCAGCAGAACGGCGACGATTCCGGTCAGGAAGATTCCGTCGAAGGTGCCTGCTCCGCCGATCGATGCGACCGGCGCTCCCAGATCGCGCAAGTTGCGCAGGTTGAGCAAGTCGGCGCCGATGAGCGTACCGATCACGCCGCTGATGAATGCGACCGCGTCGCGATGATGCTGCGAAGAGCCGAGGAAGTAGCCGCAGGCGGCCGCGACGATCGGCGGAATCAGCATCGGCGTCGCGATTCCCATTCCCGGCACCGGCCTCGCGAAACGATTTACGATGACGGTAACGATCGCGACGCCGATCAACGCGGGCACGACGATCGTGGGCATTCGCATCAGTAAATACACCGAGATGAGTATCGGAACGATCGCGCCGCCGACATTTATCGCGATGATAGTCGAGTCGGTGGCGTAGCGAACCGGCACCCGGTAGCGAACGCCGAAACTCCGCACCACCGCCGCAGGATGCGGCCGGTCACTGGCGACGCGCGTGATGGGAATGTTGATGT
>JBOHWI010000245.1:0-7463 GCA_050736675.1 Binatus sp. (SeqCode) | reverse complement strand
CTCGCGAGCAGGAGCGACGGCTATCGGAGCGAGGCCTGGTTCTCCGGCGGAATGGCCGCCTTCACGCAGCTCATCACTATTGCCGTGATCGTGTTCGGCGCAGCGGGCATCGTGCGGGGAGCACTCGATCTCGCCGACCTGCTTACCTTCCTGATGTGCGTTGCTGTGCTCGTCGACCCGATCCGCCGGCTTGTGAATTTCGGGCGGCTCTACCAGGAAGGCACCACCGGTTTCGCCCGCTTCATGGAGATGCTCGAGATGGAGCCGGACCTACCCGACCGGGCAGGAGCCGCGGAGCTGACGCAGGTGCGGGGGAATATCGCGTTCCGCGGCGTGAGCTTCCGCTACGCGGACGACGCGCCCTTCGTGCTGAAAAACCTGTCTCTCGAAATAAAAGCCGGCGAGTTTGTCGCGTTGGTGGGCGCCTCGGGTGTGGGCAAGACCACGCTCTGTTCGCTGATACCGCGCTTCTATGAGGCGACCGAGGGCGACATTCTGATCGACGGCAGGAACGTCAGGGACATCCACCCGCACTCCTTGCGGCGAAACATCGGCATCGTACAACAGGACGTGTATTTGTTCGCGGGAACGGTCGCGGAGAATCTCCGTTATGGGAATCCCGAAGCCACCCACGACGAGATCGTCGCGGCCGCGCAACAAGCGCATGCGCACGACTTCATCATGGTGCTGCCGAACGGCTACGACACGGAGATTGGCGAGCGCGGCGTGCGGCTCTCAGGCGGGCAGAAACAGAGGCTCAGTATTGCGCGCGTCTTTCTCAAAAATCCGCCTATCCTGATTTTCGACGAGGCGACCAGTGCGCTCGATAATGAGAGTGAAAGAGCGGTCCAGGAATCGCTGCAACGGCTCGCGCGCAATCGTACTACGCTCGTCATTGCGCACCGGCTATCGACGGTGAGGAACGCGGCTAGAATCGTGGTGTTGACTGAGGACGGGATCGCTGACGAAGGCTCGCACGACGAACTAATCAAATCGGGCGGCGCGTATGCGAGACTCTATAACACTCGCGCGAGCATATGAGAGATGCACGCACCGAATTGCGAAGCTGCTCGTCCTAGCGGATGCTCTGCTCTTGAGAATCTTGAATAGGATGGTTCTGATCGCGATAGCCCTGAATCGTCACGACCGCCGTGTTGCCCATCCGGAACGGGAACATCGGGTCGCGATCTTGGAGCACGATGCGCACGGGGAAGCGTTGCGCGAGGCGCACCCAGTTGAGCGTCGCGTCGACCTGCGGCAGGCCTTCGATGCTCGCGCCGTTTTGCTGATACAGCGCCCAGCCGACGCCTTGCACGCGGCCGCGAAAACGCTTGTTGGGATAGGCGAGGATGAAAACCTCGGCGGTCATGCCGGGCTTGATGTGCGAGAGAAAGGTCTCGCGGAAATTCGCGATCACGTAACACTTGCGGTCGTCAATTAGGCTGACGACTTGGCGCCCTTCGTTGGCGTACTGCCCCACCGCGATATTCAAGTTGGTGACGTAGCCGTTGTACGGCGCGCGGACGTAGCAGTAACCGACGTTGAGTTTCGCGTCATAAACGGCGGCCTCCGCGGCTTTGCGCAGAGCGTTGATATCGCCGTACTGGCCGAGTTGGTTCTGCGCCTTGCCGACCTCCGAACGCGCAGCCTCGACCGCGGCTTCAGCGGCGCTAACGCGCGTGAGCGCGCGTTGAAGACGTCGTTGGCGGTGACGAAGTGTTTCGCGAGGAGTGGTTCAATCCGGTGCAGATATTGCTTGGCGTAGGCGGCACCGGCTTCGAGCCGGACTTGATCGGAATGCGCAGTGCGGATCGCGTCTTCGAGCGCCTTGATATTCAACTCGGTCAATTACAGCTTGGCGGTCGCGGCGTCGAGCGCGGCTTGGTACGGCCGGGGATCGACGACGAACAGCAAGTCACCCTGCTTGACGTATTGATTGTCGACGATCTGCAGTTCCGTGATCGGCCCGCTCACGTGCGGTGCGATTTCGACCGAGTTGGCGCGAACGTAAGCGTCGTCAGTGCGCGGATAAATGTAGTAGAGTCGCTCGACGTAGAGGCCGACAATGATAGTCGCGACTACGATCGCAACGCTGATCAGGTGGCCGGCGAATCGGCGCGCGACCGATTATTCGGTGGTATCGGTAGCGGCTGCGGCGTTCATCAGATTCGACTAAAGAAAATCAGCCACACGATGCACCCCATCAGGATCGTGAGACTGAGGCATACGACGGGCAGCGGCCACAGGTAGGGCTCAACGCGCGTCACCACCAAGACCGGCCGGATCGCGACGGTCAGAATCGCGCCACAGATCGCGCAAAAGAGCCAGCTCGGGAAATTCGCGCCCGCGATATTGATGACGGGATCGCATCCGCCCAGCACGAGCGCCGCGGCCGTCGTTAACGCGAACCTGTTTCCTTTCGCCAAGCGGGATCGCATGCGAAAAGATTCTACGCGCCGGATTGTGTAAACGCACGTTGCGGGATTCAATGTCGCCAAGCGGATCTAACCATCGGTGGGGAAGTTTCTATGAAAACGGATTTTGAATTGCGTCGCGCGAGTCGCAAGCTCCTGGTCGCCGTAGTCGGCCTGGCGATGTGCGCGAGCGGATGTACTTATTTCGCCGAGCAGCCCGAAGTGTATCCCGATAAATTCGCGCCGCAGGAATCGGATCGCGCGTGGATACCGAAATCGGCCGCGTACGCGATACCGATGCAGGCACGGCCGGCCGCGACCCTGCCCGAGCCGCGCGCCACCGCAGCCGGCCACAAGTACGACCTGCCCGCGCTGATCGACATCGCGCTCGGCAATAATCCGGACACCCGCCGCACCTGGAATCAGGCTCACGCCGCCGCCGCAGCGTACGGAGTCTCGCGCGCCGTACTATCCAATCGTGAGCACGCAGGTCCCCGGCGGGTATGAGCGCGAACTGTTCGAGTTGCCGGGCAAAACGGCGTGGTCAAGCAGTGGCAGATAACGCCGATACTCGAGTTCACCTATACCCTGCTCGACTTCGGCCGCGACGCGGGCGCCGCCGCGCGTGCTCAACTTGCGGCCGCAAATTTCTCGTTCAACCGCAAGTTGCAGGACGTGGTGTTCGCCACGCAGCGCTCGTTCTACGCGATCGGCGCAGCCAAGGCCGCGGTGCAGGCCGCCGAGCAAAACGTCGAGCTTGCGAAGACCGACGACGAGGCAGTCAGCCGCCGCGTCGATCTCGGATTGGCCACCGAGCCCGAGCTGCTGCTGTCGCGTCAGCGCGTCGCGCAATCGCAGTACGATCTCGCCAGCGCCCATCTGCTGGTGCGCGAAGCGCAGGCGAGCATGGCCGTCGCGCTGGGTGTGGCGGCGAACACGCCGCTCGACGTGCCGAGTCTCGACAGTTTGCCGATTCCCGCCGGCCTGGGCAGCGAAGTGGATCAACTGATCGAAACATCCTTGCGCAGCCGTCCCGATCTCGCGGCGCAGGTCGCGACGCTCGATGCTCGCCGCGCCGCCGTACAGCAAGCGAAGGCGCAGTTCTATCCGACCATCGGAATCGCCGGCAACTACGGCGAGCAGTCATGGAACTACTACGTCGGCACGCCGACCGTAAAGACCGCGCAGCCGCAATGCGCCGGGCTGTTAACGATTAACTGGGACCTGTTCACGGGATTCAAGCGCCTCAACGACGTCCGCCAGGCCGAGGCCGATCGCGACGCCGCCGGCGCGCAGCTCAAGTCGCTCGAGGTCGATGCGATTAGCTCTGTCTGGCGCGCATAGTATGAATTCCAGACCGCGCTCAGCCGTTACGACTACGCCGAAGCGTTGCTGGCCGCATCGCAGGAGTCCTACGACGCCAACCTCGACACCTAACGGCAGGGGCTCAGCACCATCGTCGAGTTGCTGACCGCAGATCGCGATCTCGCGAACGCGCGCTACACGATCGTCCACAGCCGCGCAGATCTGCTGACCTCATGGGCGGCCGTTGCGTATGCCGTCGGAGCCATCGAGATGCCACCGCGTTCCGTAACCTACCCGTAACAATGAGCATCGTCTCAACGACGCGAATCCGCTGCATGCAGTCACGCGGCTGCTTCGCGTCGAAGAGCGCGGACTCTACGCAATGCGCGGGGTTTTTCGCGCATCGCAGCAAACGTTTTGCGAATCGCAAATGCTAGAGACTGCGCCCGATGGAAATAGTTGAATGAAATAAGGACTTCAGTCATTGGCACCGGCCTTGCTCAACCCCTGCTGACAGCGAAAAGACGAACCCTAACGGGAGGCAAGGAAAATGGCTGCTACCACGATTAATCAGAGACTCGCAGGCTTTCAGCAGGTACGGGAGCAGACCGAGACTGTCGCCGCCGATCGGATCGCGCAGAACAGTCTGCTCAGCGAATTGCCGGGTGTGACGTTCGCGTTCCTGACCCTGGCGTACATCGTTCTCTCGTTCGTGAGCCTGTAATCGACGCATCGCATACCACGCAACGGGAAGGACCCGGTCGAACGAATCGAATCGACTTCGATCGGCTTCCCGCGGCGTTCCTGAGTTACCACCTTGACAGATGCGCGCGTCGCGGCACGAAACACATGAGCGGTTGGCAAGTGCGGCTCGGCAAGCCGGAGAATAATCGACCTGAGAAATTGCGCGCCGTTCAATCGACCGCAAGATAGGTTCGCGCGAAGTGAGTATTAGCATGATGATGGAAGCACTATCTTTTCTGGCCGGACTGGCTATTGCGATTGTGATAATCGCAGGCCCGTTCAGGCCGTTCTACAAGAGACCGGGAGCCGAGCGCTAATTTCCGGCCGACTTTCCCCTAATTGCGGGGCGGCGGCGCGAGTTGATCGCGGCTTCGCCCCGCACTCGTTTTTGCACGCGGCGCATTCTAGACTTGGCCGCGGGTGAGGTGCGAGATGAAGCGAGTTGCGCTCAATCTGATTGTGTTCGCATGCGCGATTGCCGCCCCGCATCTCGCGCGCGCTCAGGCGACTTGTCCGCCGACTATCAAGGTCGAGCAGCAGGCATCCGCACCGGCGCCCGATTGGACCGTTACTTACTCCGGCTACGAGACTGCGATTGCCGGCGTCACCGTCTTCGACGGCCCGCCCGCCGACGAGGCCTCGCTGGTGCCCGACAGCGAGAAAACAGCCGGCGACTACATGGTCCAGACCTGGAAGCTGACAAAGAGCGACCGCGGCTATTGGCTGCAGTGCAACTATGCTAACACCACGGCACAGATCGCGCGCCGATTGCCCGCGGACGTAGCGCGATGCGACGTCACTTACGATCGCAACATGCACTTTGTCGGCGGAGCCCTCGTCGTCAAGAGCGTGAACTGCAAATAGTCATTGATGCCGGGTGCAGGGGTCACCTCTGCCCAAGGAAGCGCGAAACCCACGGCGGATTTCACATTAGATCAAATGAAGTTCTAGCCGTCGGGGCGTCGAGTCTTGTCCGGAAATGAGCCGAGCTCGACGGCCTTCGCGAAGATCTCCGATATCGGCGCGTCGGGCGGTTCGGGCAGATCGCCCGCCGCTCGCGGCCATGCGATCGGCGTCACCGGGCTGTCGATCGCCGCGCCGATCTCGATGTGATAGCGCTCGACCGAATCGTGCGGGAAATTATTCTTGCGCGTCGATCCGTCGCGAAAAAAAATCATCGTATGCACACGCCGCGTCCTTGGCCCGGCGTTCGGCTTCGCCATATGCACCGTCAGCCCGTGATGGAACGCGACTCCGCCGCGCGGCACCTCGACCCACACCGGCGGGACGTCTTTGATCTCCGGCATCTTCAGAATCGCGATTGCGTCTTCGGGCTTGAAGATATTCACGAACGCCCGCAGCCCCACCGCATGCGAGCCCGGCACGTAGCCCATGCATCCGGTCGTGTGGGTCGAGCCGTCGAACGGAATCCACGCCGTGATCGTGTCCGTCTCGACCATCGGCCAGTACGGTTGATCCTGATGCGGGTCGGTCAGCCGCCCGCCCGCCTCTTTGTACAGCGCCTGATCGTGCCACAGCCGGAGTGTCTCGACGCCGAGGATGCGCGCGGCCGTCTCGCATACAATCGGATGAAACGTAAGCGGTCGAACCGCGGGCGCGTCTTCCCACAGATTGATACATTGGATGAACGACTGCTCGTAGGGCGTCTTCTCGCCGAGCTTGCGACTGTCGAAGCGCTTGCGCCGCGCCACAGCTTCATCGACCGCCGCGCCGTAGCGCTCGAGCTCATCCGCACTCAGCAAGTCGGGCACCATGACGAAGCCGTCGCGGCGAAACTGGACGGCGTATGGTGCGATTTTGTCGGCAAGCGTCGTCATCCTGTTGTCATCCTGAGGACCCGGGCAACGCGAGGGGAGGAAGAGCCTGTCCTGAGCGTAGTCGAAGGAACCTCGGACAGCTTCGCGCCGGCGAACCGGTTCCGGTTTCTGAGTCGCCGCAACACAATTGTCTTATAGCACGCAATTCTCACAACTCCGCCTTGAATGTTGAGCGGTCCGCGCCCGCGTAGGAAAGCCGTTGCGGCCGCACCCTTAGCATGCGCAGCGTCGGATATTTGAAAAATGGCGCTTCGAAAGGATTCTTCTTGAGAAACAACTCCTTCATCGATTCCCACTCGGCCGTGTCGCGCGGGATTTCGCCGGCGATGCCCTGTATCAGCACGCGCGAGATCTCGAACGTCTCGACCTTGCCCTTTTCGCGCGCGTCCAGATACACGGTCACGTGCGGATGCTTGAGCAGATTCTGAAATTTCTCCGACGCGTCATTCATGATGAACAGCAGCTCGAGCTCCGGCGTCTCCGCGAACGCCTGCATCGTCGCCGTCGGCCATTGCTCGCCCTGGGTCACGAGGATGGCGACTTGTACCTCCGCCAACAGCGCGGCAATTCTTTCCCTCTGTGCAGTTTCCACGGGTGACTCCCTCTCAAGTGCGCCGCAACGGTCTAGCGCAATAAATTCCAGGAGGTTAACGTGCTTTGACTTTGCGTCGCTTTGCCGTCACTATTCAAGCGGGTGGGATTCGTTTTTCGTACGCAAAAACGCGGTTACAGTTCCGATAGGGAGGATAGCGAATGAAATTGTCGTTACGAGGTCTTTTGATGGGTTCGTTCGGGGCAGCGGCGCTTGCCCTGTCTCCCCTGGCTGTATCGCCCGCGCTCGCGACTGTCCAGGAAATCACACTTAACGGCCACCGGATTCAGATTCTCCATTCCGGCCCCGGTTCCGACGCCACCAATTTCAACCTCACATTCACCAACCAGGGCGAGGGTGGTAGTTGTGAAGGCGGAGATGACGACGCGATCGTTTCCGGCATCGAGGTCGCTTTGGCCCCACATAGCTGCGAGTTTTACTTTTGCGGCGGCAGTACCGCTTGCGTGGATTTCATCATGCCGCTGTTAGCGTTTGACTACGACATCGAGCCATTTGTCGCTCATACCGTCGGCAGCGGCAGCTACGGCACATTCTTCGGGCTGAATCCAC
>JBOHWI010000244.1:0-3247 GCA_050736675.1 Binatus sp. (SeqCode) | reverse complement strand
GTGGTGGATTCCACGATCAACAAGGCATTGATCACGATCGGCCTGAATGGAGGCGGGCCGGGCGGTTACCAATTCCTCGACCTTGGTAGCAGCCCTAGTTTTGAATCTCCTATTCCTGCGGGAACTGCGACTTCGGAAAACGTTTCGATCGACCCCGTCCGTCACCTGATTTTGTCGCCTAATGAGGCCTCGATTTACCAGCTCGTTAACGTCAGCACCTCAACCGCCGCCCTGTTCAACAATCAACTTGAGGAGGGAACGCTCGATTCTGCGGCCGAAGACTGCACCACCGGCATCGCGTTGGCCACCGACGAAGGCACCGGCAATCTGTTCATCGCAGATCTGACTCAGGCGGTATTCACCCCGGGAACGCCGGGCACGTGGACCGACACCGCGAGCCAGTTCCAGAATTTTCCCGAGTTTGTCTCATTCTCAGCCGGGACCAACGGTCTTGCCGTCGCGCCTGGAACGCACCTTGGTGTAGTTACGGGCGAATTTGGAGGCAACCTTGAGGGCGTGATCCAACTTCCGGCCTCGGCGGGAGCCCCAACGCCCGCCGTCGTCGACTATGCGGCATTCGTCATGCCAATCCTCCCAAATGAATCAGGGTGGTCAGAGGGCTTCGACCCTCATACCGTGACAGCTTACGTCAGTCCCAACAGCAATAAAGCCTACGCTGTATTGGAGAACAGTGACTTCAGCTTTGTGGCAGTCATCGACATTCAGGCGATGTTGAGTGCGCCGCGAGATGCGGGGACGCACAACGTGACCAGCCCGATTCCGGCGGGCATCGTGACGTATATCGCAGAGTAGCTAGCGCGCGCCGACAAGCAATTCGGCGATCTGGATGCCGTTGAGCGCGGCGCCCTTGCGCAACTGGTCGCCGACGACCCAGAAGTTCAGCGCGTTAGCGCAGCCGAGGTCCTCGCGGATTCGGCCGACGAAGCAGTCGTCCTGCCCTTCGACGATTATCGGCATCGGGTAGCGGTTCTGAGCGGGATCGTCGAACAGCCGAATTCCCGGAAAGTGCGCGAGAGCCTCGCGCGCGTCGGGCGCCGAAATTTTAGTCTCGGTCTCGGCGTTGACGGAAATCGAATGCGCAGTGAAGACCGGGACTCGCACCGTGGTCGGCGAAATCGGCAACTCCGGCGCGTCGAGAATTTTCCTGATCTCCTCGACCAGCTTGATTTCCTCCCCGGTGTATCCACCTTCGACGAATTCGCCGGCAGGAATCAGGTTGAAAGCAATCTGATTTGGAAAAAACTTCCGCTTGATTGGCGCGCCCTTGGCCCACGCCATCGTCTGCTCGCGCAGTTCCGCGATACCGTTGACGCCGGCGCCCGATACCGCCTGGAAGCTGGTCGCGACCACGCGCCGCAGACGCCCGAGGTCGTGCAACGGCTTGAGCGGCATCACCGTTACAATCGTCGTACAGTTCGGACACGCGACGATTCCCTTGTGGCGGCGCACAGCGGCGCCGTTGATCTCCGGGACCACCAGCGGAACGTCGGGATCCAGTCGAAATGCGCTCGATTTGTCCACCACAATCGCGCCCGCCTTGACCGCTATCGGTGCGAACTCGCGCGATTGTTCCGAACCCGCCGAGAACAGCGCGATATCGATTCCCTTGAACGAGTTGGCGTCGAGCTTCTCGACCGTTATCGACTCGCCCGCGAACGTCACGGTCTTGCCTGCCGAGCGCGCCGACGCATACGCGCGCAGCTCGCGAATCGGGAACTTGCGCTGCTCGAGTATTTTCAGCGTGGTCTGGCCGACGGCGCCCGTCGCGCCCACCACCGCGACTCTCTGTCCACTAGCCATCGCGCGATTCTATCGTGATGCGGCCATTCGAGTGAATAGCCGCTGCAGTTTTCAGATCTTTTCCGCCAGCCAGTCGCTGACCAGCTTGAACACTTCGTCGTGCGCTTCGGCGAGTCCGTGGCCGACGCCGGGGATAATCCTGATCGTCTTGGGCTCGCCCGCGCGATCGTAAAGCGCCTGCGAGCTTTCATGCGGGAGAATCGTGTCCGCGCCGCCATGAATCAGCAGCAGCGGCTTGGGCGCCAGCTCGCCCGCCACATGCGCGCCCGCGAGCTGGCTCGACAGCGCAATCACGGTGGTGACTTTTGGGTTCAGCGTTCCCGCGTTGATCGCGACCGCGCCGCCAAACGAATGCCCAATCAGGGCGACGCGCTGGTTGCCGATCCCGCCCAGGAAGGTCAGCGCCGCCATCGCATCGACCAGGCATTCGCCGAACTCGTTGGGTGCGCGATAGTCGAGTCGTGCGATCGTGAGGCCGCGCCGGGGCATCTCGAGCCCGAGCCGCGGATACAGCATCGAGGGCCCGTCGAATCCGCCCATCGCGCCGCTGACGCATAACACGGCGCGTCCTTTTTCAGGTGACGACTGAAGTCTCACTGGAATCGCGCCGCTCGTCGTCGCGATTGTAACCTTGCGCGCGCCCGCAATCTCGTCGCCCGGCTCGACGCCGGTGATTCTGAGCGTGAGTCCTTCTTCGGCGCTCATCCGCCCGCGTTCCATCGGGCAGTGGCTGGTACTGCCAGCATTCGCATCCCGTAGCGGATCATCGCGGCCAGCCGTTCGACGCGCGTCAGCAGTTCCGCCTGTTGATCGCGCGGCGCTTCGGCCAGCTCGACGGCGACGGCGGCCAGGTTCTCGCGCATCAGTTGCACGGCACGCTCGAGACTTTCGCGCTCGGGGATGCGGGCGCGGGCTTTGCGCCGGGCCTCTTGTATCTCCGCAAAATCGATTATCTCGGCCATCTGCGATTCACGCTCCGAGCGAGCCAATGCGATTATCGCTCATCGCGCTTGTGCGTGGAAACCACGCAAGAGTCATCTCAACTTCTTGCCTGCGCGACGCTTCTCCGCCACCGTCCGATGTCCGCCCTCGGCGACCCAGCGCATCTGCCGGGCCATCCCATTGAGAATCTCGACTTCGCGCGCCGTCAATCCGCTCCGTCCGAAAATCTCGCGGATCGCGAGCATGATATGGTCGGGGTTGTCGTCGGGAATAAACCCGATCGAGACCAGCGCCTGCGCCATTCGCTCGAGCATTGGATCGCTCGCCGACGCTTCCACGAACTGCGGAGTGAGATCAGTCTTGGCCGCCGGAGTCGCCGCCATCATCAATTCATACGCGACGACCGTCACCGCCTGCGCGAGGTTGAGCGACGGGTATTCGGGCGCCGTCGGAATTGTGATCAACCGATGACAGAGCTTGAGCT
>JBOHWI010000243.1:0-4629 GCA_050736675.1 Binatus sp. (SeqCode) | reverse complement strand
AGCAGCATAGCGCCGCACAAGTTCCTCGAGACGGCCGAGGCTGCCGGGTGGCTTGGTGAGAGAATCCAGCCGCGCGTGAGCCGCCCAAGCCGCTTCGCTGTCGAGCGAGAGGATCGAGGCGATAGTTTGGCTGAGGAGAGTCATTCAGGCGTGATCGAGTCGCGCGAAGCAACGACGAAGAGCTGGCGTCTCGCACCATATGTAGTGGCCAGAAGAGGGCGTGCCACCACCGGTGGGTTCGTTTCGTCAAAATGTGTTTTTCCGATCGGCAGGTTGACAGGCGGAAGTTGCCGACGAGAAAGATTGTGAGGGGAAGCAAACATAGCCGTTGATCGTAGCACGAACCGCGTCGGCACCGTGAGGCGAAAAAGTTCACCCCCGCCTGGTCGAGCGCATCGCGAGAAGAGTCGGCTGACAAGGACTTGCTCATGCGCCGGCGCTCGGGCGACACTGGTTCTACGGCGAGATGAGCGAACCGAATATTGTCGTCGAACCGAATCCGCCCAAGGCGTGGATCGAGACGGTCCACCGCGGGCTGAGCAATCACAATACCGCGGCGACCGGCATCGTCGAGTTCTATCCGGTGAACATGCTCGTCCAGGACGCCGGCGGCGCCGTCGTAGCCGGTCTGTTCGGGAACATCGTCGGCGGATGGTTGCACGTGCGATCGTTGTGGGTCGATAAGATGTGGCGCGGGCGCGGCTACGCGACCGAGCTGATGGCAGCGGCCGAACAGTATGCAATTGCAAAAGGATGCGTCGCGGGTTTTCTGCAGACCGCGAGTTACGAGGCGCGGCCGTTATACGAAAGGTTGGGTTACCGAGTGTTTTGCGGACTTGACGATCATCCTGTCGCGGGCCACAGCCGCTACTACATGGCGAAGCGTCCGCTGAAGGCAATCGATGCCAAGTGCCGCGACATCCGCGATGCGAAAGTCACGATGCAGCCGTATGCTTCCGCCGACGTGCAGGAGATCGTCAACCGCGGCGTCCACACCCATGCCCATGCCGCGATCGGGCTGCCGGAGCAGATGTGGTTGGCGGCCAATGTGCTTCTGCAAAGTGGCGACGGTGAAATCCTGGGCGGAGCGCTCGGCAACACCTGGGGCCATTGGCTCTACGTTTCCGACGTGTGGATCGACGCGTCGCTGCGCGGAAAGGGCCATGCCACAAAACTAATGACCTCGATCGAACGTCGCGCGACGGAACGCCAATGCGTCCACTCATACCTCGACACTTTCAGTTTCCAGGCGCGCCCGCTCTACGAAAAGCTGGGCCATAAGGTCTTCGGCACGCTCGAAGACCATCCGAAGGGGCATACCCACTACTTCATGAAAAAAACTTTCGCGTCGTAGCTTCCTACGACGAAGATCGGAAGACTCGCACCCCCGAATCTATTTCTCGCGAGGATGCAGGCGGCCGCCCGTACGCATCCAGAGGATCTTGCCCGCGTCGTCGCGCAAGAACTCGGCGCGCGTATCCTTCAGCGGCGCGTCGAGCGCGACCAGTAGATCCTTGCCGATGAAGGCGACGCGGCTCGGCGGAGGATTGGGCATCGGCGGGGTGGTCGAGGTTGGGAATCCGCCCTTCGACTCCTGCGCCATCATCAGGTCGTTCTCGCGCACCGACAGGATGACGTCGCCGAGCTGGCCGATATAGCGGCCCGCGTATTCGCCAAGTTGCTCGGCGGACATCGGGACTTGCTCGGGCTTCGGTTCTTGATAGCCGAGGAACTCCGGCATCGGGTCTTTGGTGGCATCGTATATCAGCGCGCCGCCCGCGTTAGAGTTGGTGAACATCGCGAGGGCGAAATCGCGCTGGGGATGAAGGTTGAATGCCGAAATCTGCCCGAGCGTGCCTCCACCATGGAAGACCGCCTTCACTCCGTCAACTTCGCGTAGCCACCACGAGAGTCCCATTGTGATGTCGAATTGGCCTTTGCAAATCGTGGTCTTCATGGCGTCAAGCGATTCGCGGCTTAGTATCCGCTCGCCCGACGCGTTGCGGCCGTCGCCGAGATGAAATCGTCCGTAGCGGATGAGGTCCATCACCGAGGCGGCGATTCCACCTGCCGGCCAGTTTGAACGCGGCAACGCCCACGGCGCGAGCACGTAAGTCTGGCCGTTGAAGAAAGCGTGGCCGACGGCGAACCGATGGTTCATCACGTCCTTTGGAAAGATGAAGGAGCGGCGCAGTCCGAGCGGATCGATCACCAGCTCCTTGAGCGCGGCCTCGAACGTCTTGCCGGTAATTTTCGCGATCGCGTGGCCCGCGACCGAGAACGCCGAGTTATTGTACGACCACTGAGTCCCGAGCGGCGTCAGCTGCTGCATCTCCGCCAGCGCGGCCACGTAGCGCTCGAGCGCGTCGTCACCGTCGCCCGTATCGAGAAAATAGTCGCCGAGCCACCCTCCCGTATGCGTCATCAAATGCCGCATCGTAACGCTCGCCGTGATCTCGGCGTCGCGCATACGAAAATCCGGCAGGTATTTTCGGATCGGGGTATCGAGGTTGAGCATCCCAGACTCGACCAGCCGCATCGCGGCCGTTGCGACGAAAGTCTTGGTGTTCGATCCGATCTGGAAGAGCGTCTTCTCGTTGACCGGCAGCGGATTGCGCGTGCTGGTGACGCCGAAGCCCGCGCCGAATTCGCGCCCGTCGCTGTAAACCCCGACCGCAACGCCGGGCACGTTGAGCCGCTTCATCGCTTCCGGTATGCGTTCGCAAATTTGCTTGAATACTGTTTCGCCGTCCATCTGACCGTCACTCGCGTGAAGGAGGTTTGTCGGCGGAATCTTCGGGGAAGATCGACGGCCAAATGGAATGGTCATCAATCTTGTTAAGCAGAGATTCGGCGGCGCGCGAGTTTCGATCGCTCGCGTCGTTCCACGAATCGAAGTGAATCAGCGAGCGCGGCGGCAATCGCTCGGCCCATTGTGCGCTGGCCAGGGTCGGTCGGTCGGGAAATTCGCGGACATAGCCAACGCACAGGTAGGCGATTGGAACGACGTCATCCGGGATGCCGAAAATTTCCGCGAGCGCGTCGTTGCGCAGAATACTTACCCATCCCATTCCCACGCCCTCGGCGCGCGCGGTCAACCACATATTTTCGACCGCGAGACACGCCGAATAAATCTCGACGTCGCGGATGCTGGTCTTGCCGAGCACGGCGGGACCGAAGCGATCGGACTTGCACGTGACGATCAGATTGAGCGGGGCTTCGATGATTCCTTCGAGCTTGAGCGAGAGAAATTTTTCCCGGCGCTCGCCGCTGAACTGCGCGGCATTTTTCTGTCGCTCGGCTTCGAAGACTTCCTGCACGCGGCGTCGCCGCTTGACACTGCGCACGACGATGAAGTCCCACGGCTGCGTGAAGCCGACGCTGGCGGCATGATGCGCCGCGATCAGCACGCGCGCGAGCACATCGTCAGGGATGGGGTCTGAAACAAACTCGCGGATATCGCGGCGGCGGAAAATCGCCTCGTAAAGGCCGCGCTTGAGAGCGTCGGTGAAGGCGTGGCGATTGGATGCGGTGGGCATGCGAAGATGAGAGGCGTTGGTTTATACCCTCTCTTCGTCCGAGGAGAGGGTTAGGGAGAGGCGCCACGCTCGACGGCGGCGCCAGTATTCGACTTTCGAAACCGAGTTCTTCTCTACTGCGCTGTCCCGCCTTGCACCTCTCCCGCCGCACTCCTTCGGCGCGCGGCGACCTCTCCTCGGACAAGGAGAGGTCAGGATCTGGGCGAGGTTAGACATCAGGCGGCGGCTTTTTTCGCGGCGGCCAGAGCGGCTTCAAAGTTGGGCTGCTCGGCGACTTCCTTGACGTATTCGACGTAGGTGACGTTGTCGTTCTTGTCGACGACGAAAACGCATCGCGCGAGCAGATGCAGCTCCTTGATCAGCGTGCCGTAGCTGGTGCCGAAACTCGCGCTGCGCCAGTCGCTGAACGTCGTGACCTTGTCCACCCCCGCCGCGCCGCACCATCGCGCCTGCGCGAACGGCAGGTCCATCGAGATCGACAGAATCTGCACGTCGCCCGGCAGATTGCCCGCCTCGACGTTGAAGCGGCGCATCTCGGCGTCGCACACGGGAGTGTCCACCGACGGGATAGTCGTGATGATTTTGACCTTGCCCTTGAACTGATCGAGCGTCGCCGGCGCCATCCCCTTGCCTACGACGTTGAAGTTGGGTGCCTTCTGTCCGACCTTGATTTCAGGGCCGACCAGGGTCATTGGGTTTCCGCGCATCGTAACGGCGCTTTTGCGTTCTTCCGCCATGAGAAATTCTCCTTGATGGTGAATCTTGAATGAACTCAGGACGAGCCGATGTTACCGGCGTCGGGGCCGAAGTGTAAAGGAGAAGTTCTCTCTGGGAGAAGGCTACAGCGCTCTGACCAGGATCCAGAAAAAGCTGCCGAGCACCAGGATAGCGTTGATCGCTCCCGTGGCGATCGCACCTGGACTGCGCTTCGCGGCGGCGCTCAGGTAGCCTTGCGCGTACAGGATTCGCGCGAGCACGAACAGCAATCCGAGTCCTACGCCCACGTGATAATTGACCGTCAACGAGAAGATCCATACTGCCGGGAGGAAGACGATCAGACTCTCGAGCGTGTTGGCGTGCACCCGGAAGT
>JBOHWI010000242.1:0-2935 GCA_050736675.1 Binatus sp. (SeqCode) | reverse complement strand
GTATCTTCACTTCGCCGATCGCATCAAGGAGCATGAGGCAACCGGTCACTCCAAAAACGAGCCGGAGCTCCAGATGATTCTCGCCGACGGAAGCATTTACAAATTTCCGGGCCACTTTTACGTCGCCAATCGCCAGGTCAACGTGCAGACCGGTACGATCAAGATTCAGGGGCTGTTTCCGAATCCTGATCTGATCCTGCGTCCCGGCCTTTACGCCAAAATTCGCTCGCCGACCGACACACTGAATGGCGCTCTGCTCGTCCCGCCGGCTGCCGTGCTCGAGACGCAGGGGCAATACCAGGTCGCGGTAGTAGGCGCGGACAACAAGGTAACGATACGGTCCGTTACGCTCGGAAAGCTCGCGGGAAACCTCAGAATCATCAGCACGGGCGTCACCGCAGGAGAACACGTCATCACCGAGGGGCTGCAGAAGGTGTCCGACGGGATGGAAGTCGCGCCCACCCTCGCGCCCGCGCCGTCTTCCGCAGCGACGCCCGCGCCCTGAAGTTAAACCCCGATGTCGAACTTCTTCATCAGACGCCCGATTGTCGCGATCGTGATCGCAATTTTCTTCGTGATCACCGGCGCCGTTATGATCCTTCGGCTTCCCGTAGCGCAGTTCCCCGAAATCGTACCGCCAAAGATACAGACCGTCGCGATCTACACCGGGGCCGACGCGCTCACTGTGGAGCGTCGGTCGCTACGCCGATCGAGGAGCAGGTGAACGGCGCCAAAAACATGATCTACATGCAGTCGATCAACGGCGACGACGGCACGATGACGCTGCAGGTGAGTTTCGACGTTGGCACTGACGTGGATCTCGATCAGGTGCAGGTTCAAAACCGCCTGTCGCAGGCGCTGTCGAGTCTGCCGTCAGATGTCACGAACTACGGCCTGACCACGCAGCAGACCGTCGGCATTCCGCTGCTGGTCTTCGCCGTCACCTCGCCGAATAAAACCTGGGACCAGAATTTTCTGGCCAACTCGGTCACAATCAATATCGAGGACGAACTGGCGCGGATTCCCGGCATCGGCCAGGTGAAGGTATTCGGCGCATCCAGCTACGCGATGCGAATCTGGGTCGCCCCCGACGCGCTGGCCAAGCTCCAGTTGACGGTCGCCGATATCGAAAATGCGCTCGCCGCGCAGAACGTGGTCAATCCCGCCGGCACTATCGGCGGTGAGCCCGCGCCGCCGGGGCAAGCGCAAACGTACACGGTGCGGGCCAAGGGCCGCCTGCTGAGCGCGGAGGAGTTCGGCAATGTCATCTTGCGCGCGAATCCCGACGGCTCGCTGGTGCGGCTCAAGGATGTCGCGCGCATCGAGCTCGGCGCCGAGAGTTACACGCAGCAGGCATCCATGAACGGCGCTCCCGCTTCGCTCCTGCTGCTGTTCCAGAACCCGGGTTCCAATGCGCTGGAAGCCGCGAACCGCGCGAAAGCCAAAATGGCGCAGCTGGCTAAAAAATTTCCGCCGGACATGAAAGTAGCGCTGACGCTCGACACCACGGTTCCGGTCACGGAGGGAGCGTTCGAGATCGTCAAGACGCTGCTCGAAGCGATCGCCCTCGTCGTGTTGGTAATTTTTATCTTTCTGCAGAACTGGCGTGCGACGCTGATTCCGATCCTGACGATTCCGGTGTCGCTGGTCGGCGCCTTCATGTTCTTTCCCGCGGTCGGGTTCTCGGTCAATACGCTCTCGTTGCTCGGCCTGGTGCTGGCGGTCGGATTGGTGGTCGACGATGCGATTGTGGTGGTCGAAGCAATCGAGGCCAAGATCGAGCAGGGGCGTCCGCCGCGCGACGCCGCCGTCGAGGCGATGGAAGAAGTGGGCGGCGCGCTGGTTGGCATCGCGCTAGTGCTGTCCGCAGTATTTCTCCCGGCGGGATTTATTGCCGGCATCACGGGTTCGCTCTATCGCCAATTCGCGCTGACCATTGCCTTCTCGGTAATAATCTCCGCCTTCAACGCGCTGACGCTCAGCCCTGCGTTGGGAGCGCTGTTGCTCCGGCCCCGCCCCAAAGAGCCATCGCGAGGGCCGCTCGCGCGTTTCTTCGGCTTGTTCAATGCGACGTTCGCGCGGGTGCAGAAGGGCTACGTCACAGTCTCGGGTCTACTCGTTCGGCGAAATCTTCTGGCCGTGGCGGTCTTGATTGGGTTCGCGGTCCTCGCGGGAGGAATCGGGCGCATCCTGCCCGCATCGTTTCTCCCCGACGAGGACCAGGGCTATCTGATTATAAATGTGCAGTTGCCGGAAGCGGCCTCGTTGCAGCGGACCGTCGCCGTCATGAAAAAGGTTGACGGGATCCTGGGCAGCGAGCACGCGATTAGGTACATCAACTCGATCGCGGGCTACAGCGTGCTTTCGCAGACCACCAGCACCCGAAGCGGAACCTACTTTTGCCTGCTGCAGCCTTTCGCGCAGCGGAAGACGGCGGCGATGCAAGCAGGGCCGGTCGTCGCGCGATTGAACAAACAGTTGGGGTCGTTGCCGGAGGCTCAGGTCTTTGCGTTTCTGCCGCCAGCGATTCCGGGGATCGGGCAGGCAAGCGGCCTCGATTTCTTTGTCCAGGACCGCGCGGGCAAGAACGTCGATTACCTGTGGGAGAATACACAGAAGTTTCTCGCGGCGGCGGGGAAGCGCCCGGAAATTGCGCGAATGAACCTGACCTTCAGTCCGTCGGTGCCGCAGATGTTCGCGGCGGTCGACAAAGACAAGGTGTTCAAGCTGGGCATCTCGATCGACGACGTGTATCGCGCGCTGCAAACGCTCCTCGGCGGCTACTACGTAAATCAATTCAACCGCTTCGGGCGCGTGTGGAAAGTGTTTGTCGAGGCCGAGTCCGGGTATCGGAACCGGGCGACCGACGTCGGCCAATTCTACGTGCGCAACAAGGCGGGCGGGATGGTGCCGCTGTCGACGCTGGTGGATATGC
>JBOHWI010000241.1:0-1765 GCA_050736675.1 Binatus sp. (SeqCode) | reverse complement strand
GTCTCGAGAACCATCCTGGCGCGCGGGTCCGGCAGGTTTCGCAAGCGGAAATCGAGCGGGTCAATTTTCGCGGCGCTGGCGAGCTCGTCCATAAACGATTCGGCTGCAAACACGTTCGCGTATCCGCCGAGCGTGCGCAGTGCGGAGGTGCGAAACGGAAGCCCGGGAATACTGTGGAGAACGACCTTCCTGTGGGTAATGTCGTAGGACGGCTCGGAATTGCGCGCGCCGCCGGCGAAGAAGCGCAAGTCTTCGTGCAACTCCGGAAATGGAATCGGCGGCTCGCGATGCGCTGCGCCGAGCAAATTGACTGCGCCGAAGCCGGGCCGCCGGCCGTGCGGCGCACTCCAAATCTCAGTCGACCAGTCGGCGATCTTTCCGTCCGCAGTCACCGCGCCGTCCAATTGCACAACCATCGGCGAACCGAACGGCGCCCACGCCAGCTCATCTTCACGCATCCATTGAACCCTGACGGGGCGCGGCGAGACCTGAAGCGCGAGGAGCGCCGCGTCGAACGCGGCATCGTCGGCGCCGTTGTGCCCGTAGCATCCGGCGCCGGCGGCGTGGATTACCGTGATCGACTCAGCCTTCATGCCGAGCGCGGACGCAAGCGCGTCGCGCAGCGGAAAGACGCCCTGCGAATGGGTCCACACAGTCAGGTTCGCGCCGTCGTACTGTGCCAGCGCGCACGAAGGCCCCATCGCGGCGTGCGCCACGGGAGGCTTCGAGTATCGTGCCGACAGGCGCAGCTCGCCGCCAGTTGGAGCCTGGCGCGTGCCGGAGTCGGATTCGCTGTCGATCGAGCGCAGCTTCGGCAATTGCTCCGCCCACTTCCGGCCGAGCGAGTAGTCGGCTTCGTTTTCGATCCACTTCGCTGCGGAACGCATCGCCTCGAGCGCCTTGACCGCCTGGTATTCGCGCTCGCAACAAACTGCTGCGAAGTCACCGCTGCGAAAGACCCGGACCACTCCCGGCAGGCGCGATACGGCCGACTCCTCCAGCGATTCGAGATGAGCGTCATTCGAAGGGGGACGCATCACGCGCGCATGCAGCATCGCTGGCAATTCGAGATCGTGGATAAACCCTCCGCCCGTGATTTTGCCGGGAAGGTCAAGCCGCGCGACGCTCTTGCCCAGGATGGTCGCGCGGCGCGGATCGCTCAGTGGCGCACTCCCGTCGATCAACATTGATCGGTCGAGCGCGCGCGCGACCTTCCAATAGTCGAACCCGGAGTTCGCGCCGTCGATGAGAACCTGGCCGTCCCGAACCGTGAGACGCGCCGCCTCGACCGCCAGCATCCGCGCCGCCTCGCGAATGATCGCCTCGCGCGCGGTGGCGCAGGCGAGCCGGAGCGAGGTGCCGCCAATTTCGATCGACATGCTGCCGGCGGTGTAGCTCTCGTTCGGAGAGCAGCGGGTATCACCCGAGACAACTTTGACCCTCGAGAGCGAGAGCCCGAGTTCCTCAGCCGCGATTTGCGTCATCGCCGTTACGATTCCCTGGCCGAGTTCGACCTTGGCGGTAAACGCCCGCACGACACCCGGCTCGCTGAAGTCGAGCCAATTGGCGAGCCGTGGGTTCTGCTGAAGGCTCCACGGAAGCCGGATGCCGCTCAAGGCTTGGCTCCGGCGGCAGACCTGCGCCAGGCCGCTTCGATTGCCCGCAGGATTCGCCCATGCGCGCCGCATCGGCACAGTTTCGACGAAAGTAGTGCCGCGATCTTCTCGCGGTCGGGATTTGGGTCGTTCTGGATCAGCGCGACTGC
>JBOHWI010000240.1:0-3860 GCA_050736675.1 Binatus sp. (SeqCode) | reverse complement strand
GCCGACGACAACGTCGCCGAGTTTTCAATTTCAGGTCGCGTCCGTGGCGCTGGATCAGACCGACGCCACCTTTATCGACGAGAGTGCGCCGCAAACGGTCAAAGTGGCGGTGGCGCCGCTGAATCTGCATCTGCAGGATGTATCGAGCGACTTCAGCAACCCTTTCAAGATCGATGTTGACGGCACGCTCAATCGCAGGGGCACTTTCAAAGTCACCGGCACCGCCGCCATCGCGCCGCTCAAGGCCGACCTGCGCGTCGCGACCCGACGTCTGGATCTGACGGTTGCCGATCCGGACGGGAGCAGCAGGATGAACGCGAAGATCACGAGCGCGAACCTGACGATGGACGGCGCGGTGGGCCTGGAGCAGGAACGCAAGGATTTTCTCGTCAGCTACAAAGGCGACGCGTCGCTCGGCAGCGTGCGGATGCTCGACAAGCTGACCAACGATCTCTTTTTCAAAATGGCCGCACTCAACGTGAAGCGGATCGACTTTGCGCTCGGCAAGGGTCCGCCGAAAGTACACGTGGGACTGATTGCGCTGAATGACTTTTATTCGCGGATTATTCTCAACAGCAACGGCAAGCTGAACCTGAAGGACATCACGGCGAGCCCGCAGGAAGCACCAACGTCGTTGACGCGAGCGGCCGGAGAACCGGGCTCGAAGGGAGCGGTCCCAATCGCACCGACATCGACCCCGACTCCGGCTGCGGCACCGAGTCCCGCAGCCGCGACCGCTCCTGGAGCGAGTTCGGCGGCCGAGGCAAGTCCTGCGCAACCTTACCAGGGACAGCCGCTCGACGCGGACATCGAGCTGAGCAAAATCACTCTCAAGGGCGGCAAAGTCGATTACACCGACAATTTTATCAAGCCCAACTTCACCGCCAACCTGACCGACATGGAAGGCAATGTCGGCGCGTTCGGAACAAAATCCACGTCGCCGGCCGACGTTTCACTCGACGGGCAGATCAACGGGAGCGCGCCGCTCAACATCGACGGCTCGATCAATCCGCTCGCGCCGACGGCGTTCGTCGATATCAAGGCCAAGGCGGACGGGGTCGAACTGACCGGGCTCTCGCCGTACACGACCAAGTACACCGGCTACCCGATCGTCAAAGGCACATTGACCGTCGATGTTCATTACCTGCTCGACACCGGGAAGCTGACGGCCGAGAACCACATTTTCATCGATCAGCTGACGTTCGGCGATCGCGTGGAAAGCCCGGACGCGACCAACCTGCCGATTCGACTCGCGGTTTCATTGCTCAAGAACTCGAAGGGTGAGATTGACGTGCGCGTCCCCATTTCCGGCTCGTTGTCGGATCCGAAATTCAGCATCGGCAGCGTGATCTTGGGCGCCTTCATGAACCTGATTGTCAAGGCCGCGACCGCGCCCTTCACACTGATCGCTTCCGCCTTCGGCGGCGGCGGGGCGCAACAGGACCTCGGCTACATCGAGTTCGCACCCGGCTATTCGACGCTGACGCCCGACAGTCAGCAGAAGCTGGATACTATCGCGAAGGCGCTCGCGGATCGCCCCGCGTTGAAGCTCAACATCGAGGGACGCGTCGATCCGAAATTCGACAAGGACGGTTACAAGGAAGCGTCACTGGACCACAGTATCAAGGTGCTGCAACGCAAGGACCAAGGCGAGAACGCGGATACGAACGAGAAGCCCGCGGCGCTGTCCACCGCGGATTACAACAAGTACCTCGCCAAAGTTTATAGCGCGGGAGATTTCAAGAAGCCGCGCGACCTTGTCGGTTTGGCGAAGACCCTGCCCCCGGCCGAAATGAAGAAACTAATCCTCGCCAACACTGCGGTGACCGATCAGGACCTGCGGCATCTGGCCGACGCGCGCGCCAATGCGGTCCGCGCCTACCTGAGTAAGAAGCAGGTGAGTGCGGCGCGGATGTTCATAGTCGCGCCGAAGCTCGACGCCGGCGGAATCAAGGATCAGGGCAAAACTACCCGCGTCGATCTGTCGCTGCAGTGATCTCGTTCAGACTTTGCCTCGCACTTCTAGAGCGAGCCAAACACGCGATCTGGGATCGCGTCCCAAGCGCGGCGCTCTTCGTCGCGCGGCGCATCCTCGAGCCTGGTGCTCGCGCCGAAAACCATCGTTGCGCGACGCGTCTCATCGTAAGCCTTCCACTCACCTGCGCTCTCGCAGCTCGGATCGCCTGAGCGTGCGAATGCCAGCCACGCGTCCTGCATCTGCGATGCGAGCTTTTCGGCCGCCGCTCCCGTGCCGGCGAATGCGGCCATCCCTGGAATTCGATTGGTGCCGAAGACGAAGCCGAGCTCGAGTGCGTGGCAGGAGCCGAGCACGCCGCCCATCGCGGGCGAGGGCCAGGTGAAAAGATAACTGTAAACGCGCGAGTCGTGGCGGCGCTGAATTTGCGCCAGGCGCACGCCGGGCATTCGGAAAATGCGGTCGGTCTCGATTGCGGTGAACACGTCGCCGGGCGTCACCGATTCGCCACGCTGTGCGCGTGCTTTGTAATAAGAGTCGACCAGCGCGTCGGCTGCGGGCGCGGTCAAGCGCCTGCTGATGCGCGCGCCCAGCCCGGCGCGGTCGAGCTTGTGCAACCCCGGGTCCATCAGCGAGAACAATTTCCATTCCTCGAGCGTCGAGCCGACCATCACGGCCACGCCCGACGCCGAGCCGTCCGCCACCATCTCGATCGCGGTGCGCGGCACGTGAGTGCCATCGACCACCGGCTGGTACGCCATCCCGAGTTCGGGGTCGGGCGTCTTGCCGTCGTCGAGCAGCGTCCCGGTGAGCAGTTGGGCGGGCGTCAACGCACGGATAGCGGCGGCGTCTCCCGGCTGGACATGAAGCTTCGACAGGACTCGCTCCGCCGTGCGGTTGGCGCGCGCGACGGGAGCGCCGGTGTGGCTGGCGCCGCTTTGCGGAATCGCTTTGTGGAACAGCCCGCGCGCGGAAGGCATCGCGAGCAGAGTCCCGACGCTCATTCCGCCGGCCGATTCACCGAAGATGGTGACGTTGCCGGGGTCGCCGCCGAACTCGGCTATATTGTCGCGGACCCATTCGAGCGCCGCCACCTGATCCAGCATGCCCTCGCTGCCGGTCGCGGGAATCTTGCCGTTCGTCACCTCCGCCAAGCGAAGGAAGCCCAGCGGCCCGAGCCTATAGTTGACCGCGACTACCAAGACGTCGCCGCGGCGCGAGAGGACTGAACCGTCGTACAGCGCCTGCGAGCCCGAGCCGATCGTAAAGGCGCCGCCGTGAATCCAGACCATCACGGGCCGGCGCTTGCCATCGAGTGCCGGCGTCCAGACGTTGAGCGAGAGACAATCCTCGGATTGCTCGCCGTCAACCACCATCGCGGAGAGCGCGCTGAGCATCACCTGATTCTGAGGAGCCACCGCGCCAAAACGCCGCGCGTCGCGGGTACCGGTCCACGACGCAGGCTTCTCGGGCGGGAGCCATCGGCGCGCCCCGACGGGCGGAACCGCAAACGGGATTCCCTTGAAGACGGATAGTCCGCCCTGGTCGTCACCTTCGAGCCTGCCCTGATGAATGGAAACGGTCGCGCCCATGTCGATAAACCTCGATTCAAGAATTGGGCTGGATTCTCGCAGAATTCATAAGCGGTTCACAAACGGAGGACCATGCGCGCGGAGCAATCCCAAAACGGCACACCTGGCGTCTAATCGCGTCCGCGAGGTGAGCAGATAAGCTCGCGATCGGGGTGTTCTTCACGGATATGCGACAGATTACTGGGCACTGTACTTGCTGTGATCAGTGGATCCCGCGCGTCGGCCAGGGACGGGAAGTAAATCGAATGGGCATTTCGCCCAAGCAGAACCATTTGGCTTCATATGACTCGGAC
>JBOHWI010000239.1:0-5995 GCA_050736675.1 Binatus sp. (SeqCode) | reverse complement strand
ACTCATGGCTGTACTCCGTGTATCAATATTAACCGGACTACCGTCCTGATAGTTACGGTATTTCTCGAATGTCGCACGAACTCGACAACTTGAAAGTTTACGGCGAAACCAGCGTTGGATGGTGCGGGTTGACGCCACCCAACGAAACCGTTGGCGAGAACGGCGAGCCAGTCGTCGAGCACAAGGGCTTCAGTGCGCTGGATCCGCGCGCGCCGTCGCGGCGAGTGTATGACGATGCCGAGGTGTGCAGGCTGCGCGAGCATTTGCGGCAGCACAACGGCATACGCGGCCTGGAGATATTGGAACCTTCCGAAATCGAACGGGCGGCGAGAATCTTTTTCAGGGACGGATTTGTCGTGGTCCGCGATCTGCTCGATGCAGAGCGCCTGGAACGGTTCCGCGAAGGCAGCGCGCGGGTGCTCAGGCAAATCCTCGAGGTCCCGGGCGTAGGGGGCCGGAAGTACCTCGGAGAATCGTACCGGCTGCCTCATCGTTACAGCTATGGCACCGCGTCGGCCTCACGGCATTTGCTGCACGACCCGGTGTGGGCTTCGATGATCGATCTGCCTACCACCACGCCGATCCTGAGGAAGATCTTTGGCACCGAAAAATATTGGGTTTTCGGCGCGGGCGGCGATCTCTGTCTGCCCGGCGCTATCGAATATCAGGCGTTGCATTCGGACGGCAACCGCGAGTCGTTCCAATTGCCGGAAGCGCGGATCCGCCAGGCGGAGCAAATGGGGATTGAGCTTAGGACCGTGCGTGAGACCGAGGAGATCGAACCTAAAACGCGGCAGTTGATTCTTGAGCGCACCCCGCCGGTCGTCACGATCAACTTCCTGATGTCGGACCTCACCTGGGAGAACGGTCCGACTCGCCAAATTCCCGGGACGCAGGCGCGCGCCGGATCGCCACCCTCGCCGCTCGAGGAAGCGGAGTGGATGCGGCTCTCGACCGTGGTGGGCGCGCCGGCAGGCGCCGGTATTATTCGCGACCCGCGGGCGTGGCATGGTGCAACGCCGAATCTCGGGCGCGAGATCCGGGCCATGCCCAACGTAGAATACGGCGCCCCCTGGTTCGATGAAGGCGCGTTCATCCGGTCGATGCCGCACGAGATTTGGGAGTCGCTTTCTCCTCTTGCGCAGCGTTTGACGGGCCGAATCAAAACCGAGCCCGGCATCTGGCCCGCCGGCGCGGGAATCATGCATCCGCTGTCCAGCAGGCGGCAGGAAGTGAAAGCCAAGGCCGCGGTAGGCCGGCAATCTCGGCGACCGAGGTGACACCGCGATCGGGCGCAACCAGGGGCTTAAACTGTATCAATATCAGCCCCGGCAACGTCCTAATGGTTACGGTATCGCTACCGAGGGGCTTGGTTTACCCGCGTGCGGTTCGTATTCTAATTGGTCGGTTGCCAAGGCTCGCAGCTTGAATCTACAATTAGTGTGGGGAGATTGACGAATGGCCGATCCGCTTAGCTTCGAGGCGCTGGCGAGCAGCGAACATGTGCTGTCCAGCGCGGAAAACTTCGTTCTCTACGTCCTGCTCGAGGCGGTGGCCCGCGGCGCGGGCGGCCCGGGTGGAGGCAGCCGGCTGCCGCTCAATCTCGGCGTCGTGATCGATCGATCGGGCTCGATGTACGACGAGCGGCGCCTGGAATTCGTGGTCGACGCGGTCAAATTTCTCGCCGACAACCTGACGGCCGACGACAAGATCTCGATAGTCGCGTTCGCCGACAAGGCCAAGGTGATAATCACGCCCGAGGCGGCGCGCGATCAGTCTGCGATCAAGCGCGCGATCGACGATATCGACCTGCTCGAAATCGGCGGCGGCACGCAGATGGCGCTGGGGATGCGCGCGGCAATCGACGAGGTCAAGAAAAATTTGAGTTCCGACAGGCTCAATCGGGTGCTGGTGCTCACCGACGGCCAGACCTACGAAGAGACGGCGTGTATCGAGCTGGCCGAGAAAAATCGCGAACAGATTTCGTTCTCGACGATGGGCGTCGGCGTCGAGTTCAACGAGAAGCTGCTGCAGCGGATCGCGCAGGATTCCAACGGCAAATATCATTTCATCGGCGACCCGGCCGAGATTCCCGGAATCTTCGAGGACGAGCTGGAGGGACTGCGCTCGGTGAGCCTGCGCAACGGTCGAATCGAAGTGACGCTGTCGCAGGGCGTGCAGGTGCGCGAGGCGTTTCGCGCGTCGCCGGAAATTTACGTGCTCGGCACGCCGCTGGTCGGCGAGGATCGCAAAATCGGCTACGAGATTGGCGACCTGCAAGCCGGCGTGCCCGGCTCCGTGCTGTTGACGCTGGTGCTGCCGCCGCGCAAGCCGGGACAGGTCAGAATTTTGCAGAGCACGTTCCATTACGAGGTGCCGGGCGGCGGCGAAAATACGGTCGCATGCGATCTGACGATCGACTACACGCTCGATCGCACGCTGACCAGCAAGCGCAACGGGCGCGTGATGAACCTGGTCGACCAGGTCTCGATCGCCAAGCTGCAGGCCAAGGCAGAAGAGGAGCTGAAAGCGGGCAATGTCGACAGAGCGACGCGCCTGCTCGGCAACGCGCTGCAGGGCACGCAGCGGCTGGGCAACGTCAAGGCGACCCAGGCGCTCTCGGGCCTGATCGATCAGATCAAGAAAACGCAGACGCTGCAGACCAAGGCGGCCAAGACCACGCTGCTGCAGGCGCAGGCGGTGGTGCGCAAGACCCAGATGCTCGATCCGGAAGCGTTGAAGGATTTCCAGAAGTCAGACGATTAGTGTATCGCGTAGACTTGAAAAAATTTTTTACAGTGAAAGAACTTCGAACTCACCTGCGAGGGCTTAGACCATGATCAAATGCGGCGAATGCGGCTACGAAAACATGGATGGACTCGATTACTGCGACGGCTGCGGCGCGAAGCTCGCCGCAGCCGCTCCGGGTGCAGCCCCGGCACCCGCGGCGCCTGAAGCTGCTCCGTCGGGAAGCACCGACGCAGCGCCGACGGCCGCAGCTGAGACCGCGAGTGCCGAAGCGCCCGCAGCAGAGGCGCCCAAGTCCGATGCGCCGACGGGTGAGATTAAGCCGGAGACAGCGCCCGATAGCGCGCCTGCGGCGGCAGCGGCAGCGGCGACGTTCAAAGCGAAGCTGTCGGTAGTTCGCGGCGGCCGCAAGGGCCAGGAATTTCCGCTCGAGGACGGCAACAACCTGGTGGGCCGCTGGGATCCCGAGACGGGATCATTCCCCGAAGTGGATCTCGACGCCGACGATCCCGAGGCGAAGATCTCGCGCAAGCATGCACTGATTCGAATCGAAGGCGGCAAGATCACGATCGAGGATATCGGCAGTCTCAACGGCACCTACGTGAATCGTCAGCCACGGCTCTCGCCGGGGAGTCCCGCCGAGATCAAATCGGGCGACGAGGTGATCATCGGGAAAACGTTCTTAAAGCTGGTGGTAGAACCGATATCTTGAGCCGCCATCCCCTCCAGTCGCGCCGGGAATACTCCGCTGCGCGGAAGTTGAGGGAGGGATATAGACAATCTCCATGAATGCGGGTGAGGAGCTCCGCGAGGGCCATCTTCTCGACGGTCGTTACCGGGTCAAGAAGGTGCTCGGCGTCGGCGGGATGGGACGCGTGTACCTGTCCAACGATACGCGGCTGGCGAACCGGCCGGTGGCGGTCAAGGAGATGGTGGTCGGCGACGGAATCCAGGAGAAAAAGGCGATCGAGGATTTCACGCGCGAGGCCAACGTGCTCGCGCGCCTGTCGCATCCGGGGATTCCGACGCTGATCGATCACTTCGCCGAGAACTCGCGGCAATACCTGGTGATGGAATTTGTCGCGGGCGGCGATTTGCAGCATGTGCTCGACCAGCTGGGGCCCAAGGGCAAAGTCGCCGAGGACAAGGTGCTGCGCTGGGCGCGGCAGATGCTCGAGGTGCTCGATTTTCTGCACGGGCAGAAGCCGGCGATAATTTATCGCGACCTCAAGCCCGGCAATATCATGATCGACAAGGACGGGCGCGCGATGCTGATCGACTTCGGGATCGCGCGCTTCCTGCCGCCCGGCGGACGCGGCACGCAAATCGGGTCGGTCGGTTACGCGCCGCCCGAGCAGTACATGGGCAAAGTCGAGCCGCGCTCGGATTTATATTCGCTGGCCGCCACCATGCATCATCTGCTGACCGGGCGCGATCCGCAGCTCGAGCCGCCGTTCAGCTTTCCGCCGCTGCGTGCGCTCGCGCCGGAGGTGTCGGTCAAGACCGCGGACGCCGTGATGCGCTCGCTCGAGCAGGACGTGAACAAGCGGCCGGCGTCGGCGAAGGCGTTCAAGGGAGCGCTGCCCGAGCCGCCGCCCGAGAACCGGTCGGGGCGTCTGGGCGGGAGCGCGGGACTGGCGAGCGCGCCGACCCGAAATCCGATGTCCACGCAATCGACAATCGTGCTGAATAGTGCGCCCGCAGCGCCCGCGCGCTCGACGCCCTGGAAGTTGGCAGTATCGAAGCCGCCGGCGTCCACCATGCCGACGATCGTGCTGAGCGAGCTGGGCGCGCAAAAAATCAAGAGTGGCAGCATCGCGAGCGGCGGCCGCAGCGCCGCAGAGATCGTCGCGCCGCAAATCAAGAAGGCGATCCAGCTCACCGGCAAAGCGCGCAGCATGATCGAGCGGCGGCTGAAGGCGCGGCAGGCGGCGCCCAGCAGGTCCTCGACGGCTAAGACCAAAGAACTGAAGCCGGCGGTCGCGGCATCGTCGTACGGGTCGCGGCTCGGCTCGACGGGCGACTCGGCGAATGCGGACGTGAAGTCGCGGGCGGGGTCGCGCGCGCCATCGCCGCGCAAGCAATCGCCAGGGATCTCGACCGGTCCGCGCTCGGACGGACTGCTCTCCAACAACAATCACGCCGACATTTCAGTGGCGCCGGCGAAGCTGGTCGCGCGCACCGACGAACTCGAGTTCGGCATTTTCGGGATGCGCACGGTTATCGGACGATCGCAGGACGGCGCCGACCAGCTCGATATCGATTTGAAGAAGCTCGCGCACAACGGCGAGCGCGTGTCGCGGCGGCATGCGGAGATCGTGCTGCGCGGCGCGGACTACTTCATCCGCGATCTCGGCAGCCTGAACGGCACATATATCGCGGGGCGCGGCAAGCTTGGGCGCGACCAACTGTACCAGTTGAAGGATCGCGACCAGGTGGTATTCGGTAGTGCTATATTGCAGTTTCGGAGAGGCTAGGGGTGCATGATCACCTGTCCCGAATGCGGCCAAGAGGCGCCCGACGGCGCCAAGTTCTGCGATCGATGCGGCCAGGGGCTGTCGAAGTCGGCCTCATCGGCGGCGAATTCGTCACCGACGCGGCCGACGCCGTTGACTGCGGGCGCGTCGCTGAAGGGCGGAATCGAGATAGTCGCGCTGACGAGTCAGACGTCGATCGAAAATCGCTACAGCGCGAAACGCCTGCGCGACGGCAAGACGGAATCGATCGCATTGCGCGAGCGCCTGGGCCCGCATCCGGCGGGGGAAGTTGTCGAAGACGCGCCGGCCGTTGAGATGCCTAAGCCCGCGCCTCGCACCGAAGATCCTAACGGTCCGAGCGCGAAGACCGCGGAGCTGAGACCACCAATTTCGCAGACCAACGGGAGCGCATCGCCGTCTCTGCCGCCCTCGAGGTCACGCACGGCGGCGTTGTCCAGCGCGGACGCGTCGGGCGAAGGCGCTCAGTCGGCTGTCGAAGCCGACACGAGTCTTGCCGCGCTCGAGGAAGCCGCGGAGAACGCTTCGCCGGATGAGGCGAGCGAGGCGGCGGAGGCCGCAGTCGTAGCCGAGACTCGGCAAGGCGCCGCGAGCGACGGCGCAACGCTCGCGGATGAATCGCCCGCCGGCGGTGAGGATCTTGGCGAGGTGTTCGGGCGCGTGCTGGCGCTGTCGCAGACGATCGGTCATCCCGCGTTTCAGCGCGCGACTGAAGGATTTGCCGAGAACGGCCGCGTGTACCTGGTTTACGC
>JBOHWI010000238.1:0-6266 GCA_050736675.1 Binatus sp. (SeqCode) | reverse complement strand
GAAGAGGGCCTAGCCGAGTTGCTGTGGTTGCTTTCGCCCGATATCTCGCTCACAGAGGGCGCACTGGTGGGCGATGTCGTCGCAGCAGCGGCACGCCTGGCGCTCAGTCGGAGACATCGACCTGCGGTCACCGTGCATCACGTCGCGTACCTGGCACTTTGCCTACGGTCGTTGTTGCGGCTCGAGCGCCGTTTTCCCCAAGCAGCCGCAACAGCGCTGAAAAAGGCCAACCTCAAGAAAATTCGTGCGCGCCTGGATGACGTCCTGGATTCGGTGGGTGCCAGTGCGACTCGGTCAGAGTTGGCTCGCCTACTGAGCTGACTTCCGTCTTAACTGACTCCCTTGCGCGCGCCGTCCTTACGCCGAAGGAGGCGGATGGGAATCGAGGAAATCGCGGACGTACTGGTTCACCGGGTCGGGTTTTTCCTGCTGCACCCAGTGGCCGGAGTCGGGGATGTACTTTATTTCGAACGGGCAGGTGAACAGCGGCTCCATGCCGTAGGTTAGTTCCTTGCCGAGCGCGAAATCCTGCTCGCCCCATATCAGGAGCGTCGGCGCCGAGATTTTGCGATCGATCCACGAGTTGGCGCCGGGCCGCGCCATAAAGCCGGTGCGGAAGTTCGCGCGATAGTAGTTGATCGCGGCGGTAATCGAGTACGGATTGCGAAACGCGGCGCGGAAGTATTCGAGATCGGCGTCGGTGAAGACGTCTTTCTGAATCGTGCCGTTGCGCAGCGCGTTGATTAGCGCCGCGTAGTTGCGGCGGCGAAACGCCCACTCGGGAATGCGGGGAATTTGAAAGAAGAGCATGTACCAACTGCGGAGCATCTGCCTCGGATTGCGGCGCAGCGCGCGGCTCATCCGCTCAAGATGAGGACAGTTCATGACGATGAGGCGATCGACGACGTCGGGGCGCATCATCGCGGTCGCCCACGCCACGGCGCCGCCCCAATCGTGGCCGACTACCGTCGCGCGCTTGTGGCCGAGTGCCTCGATCAGATCGGCGACGTCGCCGACCAGCTCGTCGAGCGTGTAGTTGGCGACGCCGACGGGGGCGTCGGACTCGCCGTAACCGCGCATCTCGGGCGCTACGCAATCGAAGCGGTCGGACAGCGCGCGGATTTGATGGCGCCACGAATACCAGCACTCGGGGAAGCCGTGCAGCATGACGATCGGGGGGCTTTCGTTGCCGCCAGCGCGAGCGACGCGCAGCGTGAGTCCGCTTTTGAGCTTGATTTTTTCGAAGCGCCAGGGGTCGGGCATTTTGGATTCGGAATCGGCGCGTGTCGGGATGCGGACGACCTAACCCCCGACCCCTTCCCAGTGTGGGAAGGGGGACAATCGTGATCAGTTACGCGGCGACTTTGGTTGTGCCCTGCATCGCGGGTATCTCGGGGTTGCAGATGTAGCGGATCTTCGGGAGCGTCACGTCGGCGGTCGTGAAAGTGGCGGAGATCGGGTTGTCGAGGCGCAAATTTCTGCCGGCGCCGAATGCGTCGTTGTCCAGCAGTACGACGCGCGGCTTGCCGCGCTCCGCTTTCGAGAACGTGAACTCCGGATCCACCTGCACCAGCACGAGCTTGCCGTCGTCCTTGTTGCGCGCCAGATGCATGCTCGCGATGTACTGGATGTCGCCGCCGGAGATCACGTCGCGATCGAGCAGCTCGCATTCCAGCACCGGCTTGCCGCCGGCGCTGACGCGGGCGACGACGCGATCATGGCGGAGGTCCAGCTTCACGTCGCCGGCGACGGTCGGATAACCCCATCGCGCGGCGAGCTCGCGGCGCGCGTCGTCATTGTCGCAGTAGCTGCGCAGCACGAAGCCGCGCGGACGAACACCGGTGCGGCCCGAGACGCGGACCTCCGCAATCGAGAACGCACCGACGGGAGTGTCGGGATATCTCGTGACGCAGAAAATCGCGTACTCGGGTATCGACGGATGCATCGTGGCCGGGATCAGGTTGTCGGCAGGATCGTCGTCGATCTCCATGTTGATGGTGAGGATTTGCGCGCCCTTCAAAATCCACGGTTCGGTTTTGTAGCCGTTGATTGTCGGCACCGACTTGGCCCACGCGGCGAGATCGAGCTTTCCAAAACGCGGCGGCATCAGCGGCCTCCTGCAGCAGCGGAAGCGGTGTCGCTCGCGCCCTGAAAATGCGGCATCACTTCCTTGGCGAACAGCCGCAGGCTGTCGAGCACCTTTTGCTGCGGCACAGTCTCGAGCGCGTTGAGCAGGAAGTTGACGCGATCGACGCCAACCGCCTCCCACTTTTTCATCTCGCGCAAAATGCGCGCGGGATTTCCGATCGCGATACCTTCGGGCGCACCGGACGCATCGCCGGGCCCGGCCGCATCTTGACGCAGCGACGGCAGCAGCCCGAGCGATGGATACGATTTGCTCGGATACGCCTCGCGCGCGGCGAGCAACTGCGCGGCGAGATAATTGAAGGTGCCGGTGAGGCGGCGCCCAACCTTGACGCCCTCGGCGTCATCCTCGTGGCAATAGAGAAAGTTCACGGTCGAGACCGCTTCGTTGACGACCTCGCCGACCGGGGTGCAGTTGCGGATGATTTTGCGATAGCGCTTGACCTTCTCGTCCTGCTCGGCAAAGCCGCCGAAGGTCAGGCCGAGGCTGCCCATGCCGCGCTCGGCGGCGTCGATCTCCGTGCCGGGACTGGTAACTGCAACCCACAGCGGGGGATGCGGCTTCTGGTAGGGCTTGGGAACGATCGTGCGCTGAGGCATCGACCACGACCGACCCTGATAGGAGAAGCGCTCCTGCGTCCACATTTTCGGCAGGCAATGGACAAATTCGTCCCAGGTTTTCTTGGTCTCGTCGGGGCTCGAGCGAAAGCCGGCCAGTTCGGTCCAGGTGGCGGAGCGGCCAGTGCCGACGTCGAGGCGGCCGCCGCTCAGGATGTCCAGCACGGCGGTGCGTTCGGCGATTTTAATCGGATGATTGAACTCGGGCACGCACACGACGATGCCGTGGCCGACGCGCATTTTTTTGGTTTTCATCGCGCAGGCGGTGAGGAAAAGCTCGGGCGCGGGGCAATGCGAATATTCTTCGAGGAAGTGATGCTCGACGGCCCAGACCGCATCGAAGCCGAGCGAATCGGCCAGCGCGACCTGCTCGAGGCAGTTGTCGTACACGGTTTTTTCGGTTTCGCGTCCCCACGGTCGCGGTACCGAGATTTCATAGAAGAGGCCGAATTTCATGGCATTACCTCCATACCGTTCGTTTAGCGCAATCGCGGAAAGAGCGAAAGTCCCGCGGGAAGGGAAGGGTAAATCACTTTATTAAATGTGAAACCGCGGTGGTTTCACACTTCCTCGGCAGGGGGTCACCCCTGCACCCGGTGATGGTTTGCGGCGGATGCGCGCTCCTCGCGTCTGGTTCCCCTTCCCGCGCGGGAAGGGGTTAGGGTTAGGTTGTTCGGCAGCGCACGTCATACAGCATAAATGCTGCTGTATACTGCTTGACATATGTTGATTAATACGGTTTAGATCGAGATCGAGGACCCGCACAATGAAACACGAACTTATCAACGTGACCGAGCCGAATCTTATCCGCGACCAATTTCCCTACGACGCGGTGCCGCGAATCATCTTCGACGGCGAGTTCGAGAAACCTGACCCGGCGCCCGATTTTTTCATCACCGACACCACCTTCCGCGACGGACAGCAGGCGCGACCGCCCTACACTGCCGGACAAATCGTCGCGATGTTCGACCTGCTGCATCGCCTCGGCGGCCCCAACGGCGTCATCCGGCAGACGGAGTTCTTCCTGTATTCAAAGGTCGATCGCGAGGCGGTGAATCGATGCTTGGCGCGCGGCTACGAGTTCCCCGAGGTGACGGGATGGATTCGCGCGGTGAAGGCGGACTTCAAGATCGTCAAGGAGATGGGGCTCACTGAAACAGGGATTCTGACGTCGGCCTCCGATTACCACATTTTCAACAAGCTCAAGAAAACCCGGCGCGCGGCGATGGACGACTACCTGGAGATCGTGAACGCGGCGCTCGAGGCGGGCCTTAGAATCCGCTGCCATCTCGAGGACGCGACGCGCGCGGACTTTTACGGCTTCGTCGTGCCGTTCGTGTCGAAGCTGATGGAACTCGGCGAGGCCGCCGGCATTCCAGTCAAGATTCGCGTCTGCGACACGCTCGGATTCGGCGTGCCTTACCCGGGAGTCGCGCTGCCGCGCAGCGTGCCGAAGCTGATTTTGGGACTGCGTCGAGAATGCGGCGTGCGACCCGACCAACTGGAATGGCACGGGCACAATGACTTCCACAAGGTGCTGGCCAACGCGACCGCCGCGTGGCTCTATGGGTGCATGTACGCGAACGGAACGATCCTCGGCTACGGCGAGCGCACCGGAAATCCGCCGCTCGAGGGGCTGGTGATGGACTACGTGTCGCTCAAGGGCGATGCGAACGGGATGGACTTGTCGGTCATCACGGAAATCGCGGAGTACTTCGAGCGCGAGGCGGGCTACCGGATTCCTGCCAACTATCCGTTCGTCGGGCGCGACTTCAACGTGACGCGCGCCGGGATTCATGCCGACGGTCTGCTGAAAGACGAAGAAATCTACAACGTCTTCGATACGGCAAAGATTCTCGGCCGGCCGCCGCGCGTGGCGGTGGACAAAACTTCAGGCCTGGCGGGGATCGCGTGGTGGATTAATTCGTACTTTGGGCTCGCGCGCGGCGCGCAGGTCGAGAAGCGCTCGCCTGAAGTTCTCGAGATCGCGAAATGGGTCGATGCGCAGTATGACGACGGACGCACCACCTCGATTTCCGATCAGGAGATGGAGGCGCAGGTGCGACGTTATATGCCGCGGCTGTTCGGGAGCGCCGCGGGCGTTCGGCTGGCGGGGTAGCTGTCCGATCACAATTTGATCCAGCCGGGCGGGATGAGATCGCTGGTCTCGTAAAATCCCTCGTAACGGCTGGGCCGGTACCGGATGGAGCGGTCGGCGTGCTTTCCGGCGAACCATTGGAGCGGCGCGATCACCTTCTTGTCCGGGTTGGGATCGAGCCATGCGCCCCACCACGAGAACGTCGAATTCGCGATGATGTGGCCTTTGCAACGGGCCATCAGGAAGAGATCTTCGACTGGGCTGAGCGCTTCGATGAAAACCAAAGAGTGGCCGCGAAACCGCTCCTTACACCACGCGATGTCATCTGAGAAGAATACGAAAGTCGTGCCCGGCTCGAACTGTGACATCGCGCGCTCGTAGTAGTCGCCGGACGCCAAGTCCGGGTGGGTTGGATTGGCGACGTAATCGGTTCTGCGCACATGGACCGAGCAGGTCCTGGCCGCCAGCAAGTCGCCGTATCCCCGTTCAAGAAGCTGAGACAGAGCGCGATGGGGGGTGAAGTAGTGACGCACCTCATCCTGGCAGTGCGCGAAGTATCGCTCCGACTGGAAGTAGCCCCAAAGTTCCGTAGCCCGATCGACTACAATTTCTTCGTAGCCGAAGCTGCGGGGCATGCGCCGCTGCATGTGTCGAATCGAGTTGGATTGCGGAATGGGAAATTCGAATTGTCGAGCATAAGGCCACAGCGGAAAAATAAACGAGCATCCGCTCCGGCGTGCGATACCGATGGTCGCTGCGATTTGGAATAGCTGGTTGCCGAATCGTCCCAGCTCACCGAGCGGAATCGTGACGAATGCGGTATCGCTGAAACGCGAGCGCAATCGCCGCGCAATCGGCGAGATAGCACGCAGCTTCGCAATCTCCGCGATAAAGCGCCGCAACGCCGAGGGTGAAGCGGGTTCGACCGGGGCATTCATTCGGCGATTCATGCCGCAGAGGAATCGAGCTCGCGGCCCATGCGCTCGCGGCCGAGCAAAATGACGATCGCCGCAAGGAGCATCACAATCGCGGCGACTCCCGCCAACGTCGCGGCATAGCCGAATCGCTCCGCGAGGATAGCCTGGCTGAAAGCCGCTCCGGAAGCCAGCAAGACGCCGGTCTGATACGCGAGGCCGGAGAACAGGCCGCGAACTTCAGGCGGCGACAGCTCGGTCAGATGCGCCGGGATTACGCCCCATGCGCCCTGCACCATGAACTGCATAAGGAACGCGCCCAGCGTCAGCACCGCCAGCGTCGAGGGATAAATCCACAACGGGATGACCAAGCCGGCGCAGATCACCGCAGCCGCCATCGTGCGGCGCCGGCCCATCGTGTCTGACAGGTAGCCGAAGGTCAGGCCGCCGAGCAGCGCGCCTACATTATAGAGGATGGCGACGATCGCTAC
>JBOHWI010000237.1:0-8210 GCA_050736675.1 Binatus sp. (SeqCode) | reverse complement strand
CATTGCCCACCGCCACGTGATTCGACGCACTTGGCGCCGGTGAACTCGCATGATCGCTCTCCGGCTCCGAGCCGGCGAAGAGATCTTCTGCGGAAATCTCCGTCCCTGAAGACAGGATCACCGCCTGCTCGATGGCGGCCTTGAGTGAACGCGCGTTGCCTTTCCACGGCGCCTCGACACACGCGCGCATGGCTTCCGGTGTGAGTTGCTTTTCCGGCGCGGAGAAGCGCTGGCAGGCTTCCGCGATAAAATGCTGAACCATCAGCGGAACGTCCTCGCGCCGCTCGCGAACCGGAGGCACGCGGACCTCGACCACCTTCAGGCGATAGTAGAGATCTTCGCGAAACTTCCCCTGCTCGATCATCGCTTCGAGGTCCTGGTTGGTCGCCGCGATAATCCGCACGTCGACGCTCAGCGGTTGATTGCCGCCGATGCGCTCGAAGACCTGCTCCTGCAGCACGCGCAGCAATTTGGCCTGCGTCTCGAGCGCCATGTCGCCGATCTCGTCCAGGAACAAGGTGCCGCCGTTGGCCGCTTCGAATTTGCCCTCGCGACGCGCGACGGCGCCGGTGAACGCCCCCTTCTCGTGGCCGAACAGCTCGCTCTCGACCAACTCACGAGAGAACGCCGCGCAATTCACCGCGATGAACGGCTTGCGCGCGCGCGGACTTCGAAAATGAATCGCGCGTGCGACCAGCTCCTTGCCGGTGCCGGATTCACCGCGGATCAGAACCGTGACGTCGGTCGGCGCGACCTTGTCGATCGTCTCGAACACGCGCATCATCGCGCGCGATCGGCCGACCATGTTTTCAAAAACTCCGGTCTCGAGCCGCACCTGCTCGAGCAGCTGGTTATGCTCGCGCTTGAGCAGCTGCGTCTCCATCACCTTGCGAACCTTCAGCCGCAACTCGTCGTTGTCGAACGGCTTGGGCAGGTAGTCCTCGGCCCCGGCCTTCATCGCTTCGACCGCGATCCGCTGCGTGCCGAACGCGGTGATCATCAGCACGGCGCACGCCGGATCGAGCTCGCGCACGTGTTTGAGCAATTCGAGCCCGCTCATTCCCTTCATGCTGAGATCGGTGATGATCACGTGGAACAGGCCGGCCTTGACCTTCTCGAGCGCTTCCTCGCCCGACTCCGCGGTCTCTACTTCGTAGCCCTCTTTGGTGAAGAGCCCCTTGAGCGCGATGACGATTCCGCGCTCGTCGTCAACTACCAGCAATCGCCCTTTCAATTTCGTAGCCTCGAAGTCTGGGCGGATGGCGCGCCCGCTGCCAGCGGGACGATCGGCGCGGCGTTCGCGCTCCCGCCATTGTTTTGCGCGGTGTCCGAGTCGATAGCCGTTTCCGGGATGGCGTCGGCTGATTCGCTTGATTGCTCGGCGCTGTCGCGCACCGCGTCGCTTAGCGGAATCGCGAGCACGAATTCGGTGCCTTGCCCGACTTTGCTGTGCACCTCGATCGTTCCGCGATGCGAGTCGATTACCTTTTTCGCGACGCCCAGTCCGAGCCCGGTGCCGTTGGTCTTCGACGTGTAGAACGGATTGAAAATCTTCGCGATCTTGTCGCCGGCGATTCCGCAGCCGTTGTCGCGAATCCTGACCGCGGCCATGCCCGCGCCGTTGTTCTGTATAGCGAACTCGAGCCGGCGCTCGCCGGTCGCCGATTCCATCGCGTCGATCGCGTTGTCGATGATGTTCGAGAAAACCTGCCGCAGCTTATCGGCATCGGCGCGCACGGTGGGACCGCTCAGGTACGCGCGCGAGACCATGACCGAGTTTGCCTCGAGCTTGCTGCGCATCTGCGTCAGCGCCGTGTCGAGCACCCACGCAAGATTCACGTTCTCGAACTTGTAGTCTTCTTCCTTGGCGTATTTGAGCAGATGCGACACGCTACGCTCGACGCGCGCCAGCTCGTCGAGAGCAACCTTCGCGTATTCGACGTTCTCGTGCGAAGTCGGATCCTCGCCCATCTGCTGCACCAGGCTCTTTGCCGCTGCGATCGGATTGCGGATTTCGTGGGCGAAGGTCGCGGTCAACTCGTCCAACGACGCCTGCTTCTCGGTCCGCAGCTGTTCCTTCTCCTGCAAAACTTCGCGCTGAACTTCGCGCGCGATGGTGGGCTCGAAGACCCGATGATGGACCCATCGCCAGCCGTACACCGCGGCAAAATGGCTCGCAATTCCAAATCCCCAGCCGATCGCCGGCCAGATGAACCACGGATATCCGCCGAACCTGCCCGTCACCAGATTGATGATGAACAGGAAGCCGATGATGATGCCGTACCACATCAGGTGGATGTAGAATCCGGCCTCAGCCTGGGCGCGTATGCGCGCGCGCTCGTAGGTCTGTCGCTCGGCGTCGTTCTTGAACTGCGGCGGCGGCGGCAAATCATTGGCGGGATCCGCGCTGACGCCGCCGTACTTCTGCGTCTGCTTGTCGAACCGCTGCTTCAGCTTGCGCTCGAAGCGCTCGGCCTTGGCCTCGAACTTGCGCGCCATCTTGGAATCGAAGTCGCGCTTAATCTTGGTGTGAAGATCGTTGGCGAAGCGCTCTGCCGACGCCGTCGTCGACGCCTTTGCGTCCGCCGTCCACTTCGACCAGTCGCGCGACCAGTTCGAGCAGTTGCCGTACTTCGACCAGTCGTGCTTGGACCAGTCGTACTGCGACCAGTCGCCGTACTTCATCCAGCGCAGGCGCTTTCGCTTTCGATGCTGAACGATCGCGTAAATGATTAGTGCTATTAGAAAGAGTCCGAACATCCTGCCTCACCTGGGGCCGGAAGTGCCGGTCCGTTGTAATTGACCTATCGTAACTGCCCGAACTAAGACAATCGGTTTCATATTCGAGTCCTGACCTCTTATGAGCAAGGCGGATGCCGACGCCCGGTCGCGCGAAAAGTCGAGCATTCGCGCGGATTTCGGCCTTGAACGCCGTCTGCGCGTCGGCTTGGTGCAGTCGCAACAATGCAGCCCACGCACTGCATTACGCACTCGCCTCCGGCTTACCTTGACATCGAGCACGATCGGCATATTTTCATGAACTAGTCTCGTGGGAAGTCGGCGAAGAAGGATTCGATGACCCAGTACTGGCCATTTTCTGGGCTGACGCGACAAAACGCTGTGCGCGAGCGGCTGATCGTGTCGCTCGATTTGCGCGATCGCGAGGACGCGCTCAAGCTCGTTGACCGGCTGGCGCGAATGGTCGGGATGTTCAAAGTCGGGCGCGCGCTGTTCATCGGCGGCGGCCCCGATTTCATCCGCGAGATTCGCCGGCGCGGCGCCGAAGTTTTTCTCGATCTCAAATTCCACGACAGCCCGCGAAAGGTGCTGCGCGCCGCCGTCGAGGCGACGCGGCTCGGGGTCAAGATGTTCGACATCCACCCGTACGGTTCGGCCTGCGGCTCGACCGAGATGATGTCGCGGACGCGCGCCGAGGTCGCGCGCATTTGCAGAAGCGAGGGTCTGCGGCGCCCGAGTATTCTGGCGATCGCGACGCTCGCCGAAACGAAGTCCGCGACTTCGAACCCGCGCGCAGCGGATTCTCCCGATCGGGTCACCGAGATTGCGCAACTCGCCGCCGACGCGTCACTTGACGGCGTCGTCACCTGGCCGCATGAAGTTCCGCGCGTACGCAACACCTGTGGACGCCGATTTATTATCGTGACCTCGGGAGTACGGATGCGCCAGCTCGCGAGTCAGGAATCGCGCGCGATCACGGCCGCTGACACGATCCGCGCGGGCGCCGACTACGTGGTCGTCGGCAGTCCCATCTGGCGCGCCGCCGAGCCGATTCGCGCAGTGCGCGAGATTACCGAGGACATCGAACGCGGGCTGCGCTCCAGTCCGCGGCGCACGTTTGAAATTCTCAACCCGCGTCCCGTATAGTCTCGGATTGCTCTCTCCGCGTTTGTTTTTCCGATTCGCGAAGCAAACTGCGATTGCGCGAAATGCCCGCATCCGGAGCCTGTAATTGCTTGAAATCCTGATCAACTTGTTCGCGCTTTCAATCGGCGCCGGATTCATCGGCGCAATCTCGGGCCTCGGCGGCGGCGTCTTCATCGTGCCCGCGCTGATCATCTTCGCGCACATGCCGATGCAGATCGCCGTCGGCGCGAGCCTCATTTCCGTCGTCGCGACCAGCGCCGGCGCCAGCGTCGCGTTCGTGCGCGACGGATGGACCAATCTGAAAGTCGCGATGGTGCTCGAATGCGCGACCGTTACCGGCGCCGTTATCGGAGCTTATCTCGCCGGCGTCGTGCCGACCGTCGTGCTGGAATTGTTGTTCGCCGCCATGATGCTCCAGTCCGCCTACTTCACGATCAACAAGCGCGGCGACGACATCCTGACCAAGGGCGACCGGCTCGCCGAACGCCTTGAGCTCGCGGGCGAAGTGCCCGACCCCAGCGGCACTCCGATCCATTACGAAGTCGTGAAAGTCCCACAGGGCGGTGCGCTCATGGTCGTCGCCGGCCTCATGTCGGGTCTGCTCGGAATCGGGTCGGGCGCGCTGAAGGTGATGGCGATGGACTACATCATGCACCTGCCCCTCAAGGTTTCGAGCGCGACCAGCAACTTTATGATCGGCGTCACCGCCGGCGCCGGCGCACTCGTGTTCCTGGCGCGTGGCGACGTCGCGACCACGATAGCCGCACCGGTGGCGATCGGAGTCACCGTCGGCGCGCTCACCGGCAGCCGCGTCCTGCCGCATCTCAAGGTCGAGTATCTGAGAACCGCCTTCGTGATAATTCTCCTGCTGATCGCCGCCGAGATGGGTTGGCGCGCGCTGTCTGGGATCTAAGCGATGCCGAAAGAGGAAGAAGATCGAATACTCCGCGAGTGGACGCCGATCCTGTTGCGATCGATTCTGATCGCCGCGATGATCCTTCTCGTCTCCGGACTCGTGATGACCTACACCTTCGCGCCCGACTACTACGTCGATCGCTACCACGCAGTGGAACAGGGTCACCTGATCGGCAAGGAAAAGTTCGGCCTGCTGCTCGACCGGATTCGAGCGGGCAATCCCCATGCGGTTCTGACCCTCGGGCTGTTCGCGCTGACTCTCGTGCCGCTCGTGCGCGTCGCGTTCTGCTTCGTCCTCTTCATCAGGGAACGCGACTACACTTATGTTGCTTTCACGGCCTATGTGCTCGCCGGGTTGATCGTCGGGGTGCTGGTAGGGAGCGTCGGTTAGTGCTCGATTAGTATTCGGAAGGAGGTTCGCGCAATGGAAATCAAAGGAAAGGTCGGCGTCATCACCGGCGGCTCATCGGGCATCGGGCGTGCGACGTCGGAGCGACTCGCCAAGGAAGGCGCGGCGATCGTGGTCGCCGACCTCGACGAAGCCGGCGGCGCGGAAACCGTCAAGCTAATCGAAAGCGCTGGGGGCCGCGCCGTTTTCGTGAAGGCCGACGTCACCAGGCTCGACGACGCGCGACGGATGCTGGATACGGCGGTCACGAAATTCGGCCGCCTCGACATCCTGCACAACAACGCCGGCATCGGCGTGGGCGCACCCGGCTATCCCGACGCACCGCCGGAGCGATGGCATTTGGTGATCGAGATCGATCTGCAGGCTGTAATCCTGGGCACCGGACTTGCGGCTCCGCTGATGCAAAAAAACGGCGGCGGCGTGATCATCAACACGGCCTCGATGGCCGGGCTGTACCCACATCGCCAGGACGCGGTTTATGGCGCGGCCAAGGGCGGCGTCGTGAACTTCACGCACTCGCTCGCATCCTGGCAGGCGGAGCGGAAAATCCGCGTCAACTGCATCTGCCCGGGAATCGTCGATACTCCGATGGTGCGCAGAGGCCTCGAGTTGGCACAGCAGCACGGCATCAAGAGTTGGATGCCATCAAGGATAATCCAGCCAGAAGAAATCGCCGACGCGGTGGTAGGCCTCGTGCGCGACGATTCGCTGTTCGGCTGCTCACTGGAGATACGCCCGACCGGCCGCCAAATCGTGGATCCCCGCCCAGCCCCCGGCTCGCGAAGATGAAGAGTGAAGCTGTCGATTTCGATAGAGGCCTTTCCTCACTCTTGTTCTGTTTGTTGACTGTTTGTCAAGTTGCGGCAATCGCTGATAGGTTCACCGGAGATGCCCCAGACTGTTCAACTTTGTGCCGCAGGCGCAATTCAACGAGCTCGTGAAATACCTGCAGCAGCGAATAGACGGAACAATTCTTGGCAAAAGTAACCGTGCGAGGGGAATCCGCAACTACGCGAGTCCTGAAGAATTCGCAGCCGAACAGGTGGCGCACTAACCGCCAAAGAGCGGAGTCTCCAAAAGACAAAAGAGCAGAGGCGGTCGATTTCGACCGCCCCTGCTTTGCGAGCATCTTCGCCGATCTAGGTTAACGCGCGCCGGCGGCTGCGGACTCTGCCTGGAACGCCTTGGAGCTTTGACTCAGTTTCGGCATGACGTGCTTGCCGATTAGATCGATCGTCTGCATCACCTTGTCGTGGGGGATTGCGCCGACCTGCACCAGCATCAGGAGCAGATCGACTCCCGCGGATTCGTAAATCTTCGCGACCTTCAGGCAGTCCTCCGGATCGCCGACCATCACGGCGCCTGCTTCAATTCGTTTGTCGAGATCGGCCATCGAGAGCCGGTAGTCGCCGAGCGCAACCGCCAACTCCGCCATCTTCTTGTAGTACTCGTAGCCCTTCACTTCCTGCTTGGCGAAGGGCGTGAACAGTTCGGCGGCTTTACGCGTAGTGAAATCGATCGCGTCTTTCGCGATCAGCTTGGCTTCCTCGCGCGTCGGCGCGCATACGCAGACCGTCGCCGCGGCCGTGCGATCGTTCACGAATGCTCCGACCGGCTCGCACGTTTTGATTGCCTTCTTGTAAATCGCGATCAGGTTGTCGAGCATCCCCGGCTCGGAAATTCCGAAGCCGAGCGCGCCGATTCCCTTCTGCCCTGCAATTTCCCATGTCGCCGGCTGCGTCGCCGCCACCCACATCGGCGGATGCGGTTTCTGTATCGGTTTCGGAATCACCTCGCGCTCCGGCATGCTGAAAAACTTGCCGTCGTGGCTGAAGGTCTCATTCATCCACATTTTCGGGATCGCCGCGACCGCCTCTTCCCACATCGCGCGCGAGTCTTCCGGATTGACCTGGAAGCCGCCCAGTTCCTGCTCGGTGATCGAACGGCCCGAGCCGAACTCGACGCGCCCGTTCGACATGATGTCGAGCACGGCGATTCGCTCCGCCACGCGCACCGGATGGTTGAACGGAATCGGCAGCAGGCAGATGCCGTGGCCCAGCCGAATCCTGCTCGTCACCTGGCTGAGCGCGCCGTACCAGACTTCCGGCGCCGACGAGTACGACCATTCGTTGAGAAAGTGATGCTCGACCGTCCAGACCGAGTGGTAGCCAAGCCGGTCCGCAAGTTTCACCTGCTCGGTCGCCTGATGGTAGATGTCGTACATGAAGCCTTCGTAATGCGGCCGGCTCCGCTGAAGCTCGTACTGCAGCGCAAATTCCATCGATTCGTTTCCTCCGTGATTCTCTCAGGCGTGAGCCGCGTCCGGGCGCGCGGCGGGTTGTGCGGCCGAAATTCCGCCCGGCGTTTTCCACGAATGAATCTCACCGAGCGCCTGACGCCCGATAAGCTCGATCGACTTCATGACGCGATCGTGCGGAATACCACCGTACTGCAAAAAAAACAAAACCTGGTCCGCGCCGAGCTCGCGATAGCGCCGCGCGACGCGGATCGCCTCGTCCGACGCGCCCACTGCGATCAGGTCGCCGTCTTTGAGGAAGTCGTAGTAGTCGATCGTAAACTTCGCCGGATCGAACTTCGACGCGGTCTTGAGGTACTTGTACGATTCGTCGGTCTGGCTCGCTGCCGCGATACTCGATACCAGTTCGAAGCCCTTGCGCACGTACCAGAGCACCGCCTCGCGCGCGAGATGCTCGGCCTCGTACGGATCGTCGCCGAACAGCCCCATGATATTCATCGAGACCTGGTTGTTTACGGTCTGCCCGACCGGCCGCGCGTTCCTGATGCCGTCGCGATAGATGCCAATTCGCTCAGCCACCTGCGCCAACTCGACGCCGAGCGTGAAGCAAAGCACGCCCAAGCCGCGCTCCGCCGCGAGTCCGAACGTGGTTGGATTCGTCGCCGCCACCCACATGGGCGGATGCGGTTTCTGAATCGGTTTGGGAATCACCGACACCGGCGGATCGACAGTCCAGTACTTGCC
>JBOHWI010000236.1:0-2087 GCA_050736675.1 Binatus sp. (SeqCode) | reverse complement strand
CGCCGCAACCGCTCGACCATGTTCATGCCCATTTTGCCGAGACCAACGAATCCGATTTCCATTCAGCGTGCTTCCTCTTGGCGACGACGATACGATCCGGATCGTAGCCACGCGGCGGGAACCGGGCCCAAGCTCGGCCCGCGCATGCCTCGGCATCTGACTATCCGGCGCTCGGTCTAGGTTATTCCAACATACCGATTGTTCAAAGACCGCGCCTGGAATCGCCGCTTAGCGGGATTTGACATCGTCTTCGAGCATCAGATTGCGCAGGTCCTGGCGCTGGAATATCGCCGCCACCGCGCGTGTCAATGCAACCGACAATACCTGCCCCGGCTCGTCGTAGATTCCCGCTTCGTCCTCGGAACCAAGACCGAACGAGCCGACCGGCGGATCGTAGTAGGTATCGTTGGTACTGCCGGTCCAGAACGGGACGCTGAACGGCGGCTTATAGATCGAGACGGTGAGAGCAACGTCGGCCATGGTGCGCCAGACGGGACCGTCCTGACCATTAGCGCCGCGCGCCTTCTTCACCCAGCATCGCCGAATCTTGCTCTCGAGCACATACTCGGCTTTCTCCGGGACGCCCGGTTTGTAGGCGACTTCGGTGGACGGTGACGCGCTCATCCCCGCCTCCTCGGCGGAGCGTCCGATCGCCTGCTGCAGAATCGGGCCGAGCGGCGGGCTGTAGAGGCGCTCCGTCACGCTGCCGGGTTGATCGGTGACGATTCCGATCGCCGGATTGCCGTTGAGCGGCGCAGTGTTCCCGGTCATGTCGCGCGCATCGGCCGGCATCAGGATCACGATGGTCTTTTTGGGATAACTGTTTTGGTATCCCTTCACCTGGTACGGGTAGTACTCGAGGGTCTGAACCGAGGTCGTCGGAGCCGCCGCCGTGCCGCCGCCTTCGTTGACGGTCGAACAGCCCGTGAGCATCGCGCCAAGAATCGAAACGAGCGTGGCGAGGAGCGCGAATCGGCAGGTGTGTCGGCTCCGCACGATCTTTCCGCACCTCTTATCGTTGCGCCGCCTGGGTCCGCTCGCGGAAGAGGAAAAGCGTGCCGCCCACCTCGAGTCGATCGCCGCTCTTGAGCGCATAGCGGCCAGCTACCGGCTGTCGATTCACGAATATCTGGCCGCCGGTCGGACTGATGACGAAATTTTTGCCCTCGCGCCGGATGATTGCGTGACTGCCGAGCACCGACTGATCGCCGAACAGCCCGATGTCGCTTTCCTCGGCGCGGCCGATGATTGTCACGCCCTTGAGCAGCGGATATTCGCGGCCCTCGCGGGCGTTACGGCTCTGGGAGCGCACGACCATCAGCCAGCCGCGCTTGAGCAGTTCGCCGACCAGCCCGATGAAGAACCCGATCAGCGCGCCTAGGATGATGATCGCGATCGCCCGTCCGAACGCCTGCGGAAAAGTAGTCGTCAGGCTCTGGTAGAAAAATCCGCCGAGTGCTCCACCGAGCACGCCGCCGATTGCGCCGTTGCGCCGGCGCGCCGCCGATCCCGAAGCGGACCCTACGCCGAGTCCGACCGCGATTCCGAGCACGCCCCATCCGAGGATGCGGCCGTTGAGACCGCCCAGAACATCGAACGCAAATTCGCCGATCAGCAGTCCCAGCGCTCCGCCTGCCGCGCCGACAACTCCGCCGACCGCGAATCTGCGCACCGCTTGGCGCATCTGTCCGACGCTGAGCGTTTCGATCGAGGCGAGAAACGCGCTGATCAGCGCGCCAATCAGCGCACCGAATAAAATGTCGCGGCCATAGACCCAGCGGATGCCGAGAATTGGCTCCGAGAGCCCCCACGCGGCGAAGCCGCCGAGCGCGCCGGCTGCGGCATAGAAGAGAAGTTTTTCGCGGGAAACGTTGCTAGCCATGTAGAGTCCTCAGCATTGCGCGTGCATCAGTCAGGTTCAAGCGGGAATCATTCGGCGAGCGTTGCCTCATCGGGCAACGGCGGTAAATTGAGCGGCAGCCCGCAGGTGCCGCATTGCTTCGAGAACACTCCCCACGGCGCGCCCCAGAAATAATTGCCATCGCATCGCGGGCACTTGTAGGAATACAGCTTCGATATATTGAGCG
>JBOHWI010000235.1:0-3435 GCA_050736675.1 Binatus sp. (SeqCode) | reverse complement strand
ACCCAGGGTCCTGCGGTCTGCCGCGCCCGCTGCTATCTTGATACGCTGGTCCGCAGATACAAGGGTCCTTGTTCAGCGCGCGATTTTTCCGCGCGCGATTCAAGATTCTGCGCGTGCAGGGAACCTAACCTCTAACCCCTTCCCGCGCGAGAAGAGGAACCAGATATTTGGGTCAGACGCCGCGCGAGATGCCTGGCCAGATCTGTTTGTGCATTTGTAGTTGCATGCGGGCCGGCAATCGATCCTCGAGTATCCACCCCGCGAGCGCGGCCGGGTCCAGTTCTCCGAAGACCGGGCTCAACAATAGTGCGCCGACGCGTCGCGCAAGCTCACGCGTTACGATTGCTTCGCGCGCCCAGTCGTAATCTTTGCGATCGGCGACGACGAATTTGATCTCGTCGCGCATCGTCAGATGGTCGAGGTTGCTCCAGAGATTTCGATCGCATTCGCCGCTGCCCGGACACTTGAGGTCCATGATCTTGATGACGCGCGGGTCGAGGCGGCTCACGTCAACCGCGCCCGACGTCTCGATCATCACGGTCGCGCCCGCCTCAAGCATCGCATCCATCAGCGGATAGACGCCTTCCTGCAGCAGCGGCTCGCCGCCGGTGACTTCGACCAGGTCGCATCGGTAGCCGCGGACTATTTCGGCGACTTCGGCAATCGGCATTTGCCGTCCTTCGTAGAATGCGTAGTCGGTGTCGCACCATGTGCATCGCAGGTTGCATCCGGTGAGACGCACGAACACGCATGGACGGCCCGCATGCGTGGATTCGCCCTGGATGCTGTAGAAAATCTCGTTGATATGCAGTCGTTCGGAATTCATCTTTTCAGGATAGCGAGCCGCGCTGTCGTGCGGCGTCGCGCGCTTCCTCGATAACGACGCGCAGTGGCACGTCATGCTCGGCGGCGATCCGCCGGCAGTCATCGTACTCCGGCGAGATCGTCGCCGGCTCGCGGCCGTGCGCGCCCGATGTCTTGACGCGAACCTTGCCCCATCGCGTCTCGACCTCGTGAATCTCGCGATGCAACTTCAGCCGCGCGACCGCATGAAACCGCAGTCCGATCGTCGAAGTTTCCGCAAAGATGATTTCCACGATCGCGTCGCGACGCGCGGCTTCGACGATCACGCCCAGCGTCACCGCGGGACGGCTCTTCTTCATCATCGTCGGCGTGAGCGTCACGTCGCGCGCCCCGGCGTCGAACAGCCGATTCATCACGTGGTCATAAATCTGCGGACTGAGGTCGTCGATATTAGCGGAGATTTCGATCAACTCGTCGCTGTCGAGCGCGGTACGCTCGCGCCCGAGCATCAGCCGCAATACGTTGGGCCGATCTTCAAGCTCGCGCGCGCCCGCGCCGTATCCAATTTTTTCAACTTCGAATGCAAGCGGCATTGCTGCCGGACGCGCGAGCGCGCGGATCACCGCCGCACCAGTGGGAGTGACCATCTCGTGTGAGCCGTCGCCGATCTTCAGCGGAAATCCCGACAGCAACTCGACCGTCGCCGGCGCCGGCACCGGTATGACGCCGTGCTGCGAACGGGCGAAGCCGTTGCCCATCGGGAGTGGAGAAACGATCACGTCGCCGACGCCGAGATGCTCGAATCCCCACGCCGTGCCGACGATATCGATGATCGAATCGACCGCGCCGACTTCGTGAAAATGAACGCGGTCGGGCGTCGTGTTGTGAATCTTCGATTCGGCTTCCGCGAGCACTTGGAAGATCGAGATCGCGCGATGCCTGACGGTCGAGGCCAGCGGCGATGCGTCGATCAGCGCGCGAATCTCGCCGAAATGACGCTCCGGCTGCGGCTCAGTCACGTCGACGTCTAACTTGAGCGCCGATATTCCACTTAGAGTTTTGCGCCGGGTCGAGAGCCGGTAACCTGCGATCGGTATAGACTTGATCGCGCGCTCGAACTCGCTGAAATCCGCGCCGCAATCCAGGATTGCGCCGACGATCATGTCGCCGCTGAGGCCGGAGAAGGCGTCGAGATAAGCCGTTTTCATCGCGCAACCTTTACATGGTAGCAGGGCGCCGATAGAATCAAAAACTCGGTTCGCAGCGGATAGTTCAACCGTGAGGCAAAGAGACCTCCAACTCTTCAGAAAATTGCTCGAAGGCCGCAAACGCGACATTCTCCAGGAATCCGAGCGCGCAGTCGGCACCATGAATCACGAGTCGGAGGAGGCCTACGCCGATCCGACCGACCGCGCAGCGCTCGAGTCGGATCGCAACTTTCTGCTGCGGATGCGCGATCGCGAGCGCAAACTGCTCACCAAAATCGGCGAGGCCTTTGCGCGGATTGAAGACGGCTCGTACGGGCAATGCGAGGAATGCGGCGGCGAAATCGGCATCGAGCGGCTGAAAGCGCGCCCCGTCACCACGCTTTGCATCGCGTGCAAATCCGCACAGGAAGCGCGCGAGTCGAAGGTCTGATTCACTCGTCCACACCAGAAACAATCGCACTCCTATGAAAGTAAAAAAGGCGGTCATTCTCGCGGCCGGGATGGGCACGCGGATGCTCCCGTCGTCGAAGGTGATTCCCAAGGAAATCTTGCCGGTGGTCGATACGCCGGCAATCCAGGTCGTCGTCGAGGAGGCGGTCGCGTCGGGTATCGAGGAAATCATTCTCGTCATCGGCCCCGGCAAGACCACCGTCGTCGATCACTTCGCGCCCAACGCGGAACTCGAGCGCCATCTCGAACAGCGCGGCAAGCGCGACATCCTCGAACTCGTCCGGCGCAGCAACCATCCGGCGCGGATCACCATCGCCGAACAGCGGCATCCGCTCGGCCTCGGCCATGCGGTGCTGCAGGCGCGCGCGGCGGTCGGCAACGAGGCGTTCGCCGTGATGCTCCCCGACGACATCTTCGATTGCCCAAGGCCCTGCCTGCGCCAGTGCCTGGATGTAGCCGAGGAGCGTGACGCGCCGGTGGTAGCACTGCTCAGGGTCGCGCGCAGCGAGCTCTCGAAATACGGCATCGTCGATGCGAAAGCCGCCGGCGAGCGGACCTACGAGCTGCGCGGGATGGTCGAGAAACCGGCACCCGGAAAAGCGCCGAGCGAATTTGCAATCATGGGACGCTACGTGCTGACGCCCGACATCTTCGAGTTGCTCGCCGCGGGCAAGCCGGGCGCCGGCGGCGAAATTCAACTGACCGACGCGCTGATGGCGCTGACCGCACGCCGCAAAATTTTCGGCTACGAGTTCGAGGGCGTCCGCTACGACCTGGGCGATCGCGTGGGGTTCATCTCGGCGCAAGTAGGCTTCGGATTGAGGCGTCCCGACCTGGCCGACAGGTTGCGAGCCTATCTGAAGTCGGTTATCTCACAGTAGTACCGCGTTGAACCTTGAGATGGGGCAGTAGCTCAGCTGGGAGAGCACTACGTTCGCAACGTAGGGGTCGAGGGTTCAAATCCCTTCTGCTC
>JBOHWI010000234.1:0-2239 GCA_050736675.1 Binatus sp. (SeqCode) | reverse complement strand
CTGCTACCGCCGGGCATGCCTCCCGCAGCCGGTCCAGCGCGGCAACGATCTCGTCGTCCGCAAACGCCAGCCGTTCACGCAACCCGACGGCGGCGCTGTGATGGTTGATACCTACGATGAATAGAGTCTGATCCACTGTTAGCCGAAACTGCCGCCGTGCTTGCCTGGAAAAATCAGGTTAACGCCCACGAACGAACCAACCAACACGCTCGCCAGCACTATAGTAAGGGCCGCGACGCGCCGCCCGCGCCATCCGACGGTCAAACGCGATTCGAGCAGACCCGCGTAGAGTATCCAAATGACCAGCGACCAGGATTCCTTAGGCTCCCACGACCAGAAGTGCCCCCACGTCGCGTCGGCCCATATCGCGCCGCTGACGATCGCCAGGCTCAGCATCACGAAACCCCATCCCAGCAGGTGATAGTTGATTCGGTCGAGCTTTTCGAGACTCGGCGCGCCTTCGCTGGCAGGGCCGAGCGCGCGCTTCGACTTCAAGCGCGATTCGTATGCGAGGTAGACGATACTGACGCTCGCCGCCAGCACGAACATCGTGTAGCCGAGGATTGCGAGTGTGACGTGAATCGGCAGCCATACGCTGCGCAGCGTTTCGGGCAATACCACGCGCCCGTCGCTGGTCGTGAGCGACGCCGCTCCCAGTGCGAGCGTGACGGCGGGCGCCACGAATGCGCCAATCACCGCCAGCCTGAGGCTGACGATCATCACGAGCCCTGCCAGCGCGGTGAGCCACGCCAGAAAGGAAAGCGCCTGGGCAAAATTGGCGACCGGGATATTGCCGGCCTGCAGCCCGCGCGCAATCAAATCAAGCGCATGAAAAATCGCGCCCGCGCCAAGTATCGCGACCGCGTAGCCGATCGCGCGCGCGCGGCCCGACAGGCGATCGAACACAAACAGCGCCGATGAAAGCGCGTAGGAAGCAAGCGCGGGCAGTAACCATAACGTGTCCATTTTTTTCAGTGAGGGACTGCTACCACTGACGCGGGTGCGAAATGTGCCGGATCGATTCCGAGACGCGCCAGGCTGACCCCATCGCCCAGATGAGCGGCGAGTATGCGCTCGATCGCGGCCACATCGCCAACGGCTATCGCCTCGGGCAAAGCGGAATTGGCGAGGTCTTTCAGCCGGCGCATGCGCTCGGCGGGATCTATTTCATCGGCATGCAAGCGCCGGCGCGCCGCGCGCAGCACATCGAGGGTCAGCGCGTACTCGACGCCGAACCTATCCTCCAGCTCGCGCCGCAACCGCGCCGAAAAAGCCGGCGACGCGCCGGAAGTCGAGATTGCGATTTGTAGGGCGCCGCGCTTTACAACGGCGGGCGCAGTGAAGGTGCACAACTCGGGGACATCGACGACGTTCAGCGGGATTCCGAGCGCGCGCGCTTCGGCGGCAAGCTCGCGATGCAGTTGCTGATTGTCGGTCGCCGCGTACACCAGCACGCATCCGCGAATGTCGCCGCGCGCATAGTCGCGAGCGATGTGAGTCACCAGTCCACGGGCCACGAGCGCCTGCATCGACGGCGACAGCCGCGGACTCACGACAGTTACGCGAGCGCCAGCCTGCAGAATCGATTCAACTTTGCGCGCGGCGACCTCGCCGCCGCCGACGACGACGCATTCGCGGCCGGTCACGTCTATAAATATCGGGAGGTATCCCATGAAACTCGCGCAATTTTATTACATGATGGCGTAATGAGACAGTCCCGACCGACCGACTCGCCTTCGTTCCGCGCAGTCAATCAAACTCGCAGCACCGTGCTTTGCGCGCGGCTCGAGAACGCGGGCGGTCTCGGCGGCCAGGGTCGCGGACTGCTCGGTCGCGATGGCCTCGAGCCGGGAACCGGGATGCTATTCGAGAATGGGCGATTCACGCCGTTCATGTGGATGCACATGTTCTTCATGCGCTTCGCGATCGACATCGTTTTCATCGGGCGCGGCAACACGGTGGTCAAAATTAATCGACACCTCAGGCCATGGCAGGTCTCCTCGATCGTATTCGGCGCGCGAACCGCGCTTGAACTTCCGGCCGGCGCAGTGGACGAGAGCTCGACGCAGGTGGGCGATAAGATCGCGATCGAGCCGACCGCCTGAAATCGCTTTTCTCCGAGAGTTCCCTTCGATCCAGTCGATTTGGCGGGTAGGGTGCGAGCAGATCTACCTAGGGTTGAACTAAGTCGCTTAAATAACGTATATTACGCTAAATCTTGCTTTACTGTCCCAAATAT
>JBOHWI010000233.1:0-2986 GCA_050736675.1 Binatus sp. (SeqCode) | reverse complement strand
CGGCAGGATCGGGTGCCAGCTTTCCGGCGACGGCGATTGGGGCCTGGCGTCTACGGTGCCGTGGGCGATGGCGTATCCGCGCGCGATCGTCGGCTGGACTCCGGAGACGGTGCTGAAACTGGGCGCGCATTATCAGTTGGTGTCGGCCTGCAACAGCGTGGCGGACTGCCTCAACGTGCGAGTGCATCCGGCGCCCATTTACGAAACAATTCTGTACACCTGCGTGTTTATGATCCTGTGGTCGATGCGCAAGAAATCTCATCCGGCGGGACGCGTATTGTACTGGTACCTGGTACTGGCGGGAGCAGCGCGCTTTCTGGTCGAGTTCTGGCGAATCAACCCGCGAGTTTTCTATATGTTCAGCGAGGCTCAGCTGATCGCACTCGCGATGATGATCATCGGCAGCGTCGCGCTGATTCTCACACGGGAAAAGGACCAGGCTGAGGGCGGACAGCAGCCCGGCGAGAAAGTCTCGCATCCGGCGATAGAGGCGGCGCAGGCCTGAATCCGATGGAGATCAAGGACAAAATCCTGTACCTGGCCGCCGGTATCGTCGTGGCGACGGGCCTCTCCCTGGTCGCGCTCAGCGGGCATCGCGGCGCGCGCCTCGCGACTTCATCGGGAATCGACTCGCAGTCCGAAGCGCCGGTGGCGGCCGGCAGCCAGGCCGCCGACTTCAAGCTCGAGAAGCTGGACGGAACGACGGTCTCGCTCGATTCGCTGCGTGGCAAAGTCGTGTTTCTCAACGTCTGGGCGACGTGGTGCGAGCCGTGCCGCGAGGAAATGCCCTCGATGCAGACGCTGTACGACGATTTCAAGGGCAACAAGGATTTCGTGATGCTCGCGGTCAGCCAGGACACCAAGGGCCGCGCGGTGGTAGCGCCGTACGTCGCCAGGAACGGGTATCACTTCACAATACTGCTGGACCCCGAGAACAAGATCGGCGAAAGTTATGACGTGAGCGGGGTGCCGGAGACGTTTATAATCGATCGCAAGGGCCAGATTGTCGCGCACCACATGGGCGCTTTCGACTGGTCGCGGCCCGACGTCCGGGACGCCTTGCAGCAACTGCTCGACTCAAAACAGGGATGAGCGGCGTGCCGTCAACGGTAAACGGGCTTCGCGACCGTATGCATCATGGTGCGGCATCTGCTTAAATGAACAACTCACCATTGCGGATTTGCGGCAGTAATTAATGTCCATGATTAAAAGACATCGGTGGTCTATCACGCTGGCGGTCTCTGTGGTCGCCTGTTTCCTCGTCCTCCAGGAGGTTGCCGTACGCCGCGCGCAGGCGCTCTCGAACGACACCTACGAGGAGCTCGACACGTTCGCGAGCGTGCTCGCAATCGTGCAGAAAAACTACGTCGAACCTGTGACGACCAAGAAGCTGATCGACGGCGCGATCAGCGGAATGCTGGCGTCGCTCGATCCGCATAGCGCCTACCTGACGCCCGACCTGTACCGCGATCTCGAAGTCGAGACGCGCGGCAGCTTCGGCGGGCTGGGAATCGAGATAACGATCAAGAACGGCGCGCTCACTATCGTGGCGCCGATCGAGGATACGCCGGCGTATCGGGCGGGACTCAAGGCCGGCGACCAGATCATCAAGATCAACGACGACTTCACCAAGGACATGTCGCTGACCGACGCCGTCAAGCGGATGCGCGGTCCCAAGGGCAGCAAGATCAAACTGACTCTGCATCGCGACGGCGTGCCCGAGCTGTTTACGGTGACGCTCGCGCGCGACGTTATCAAGATTCAGTCGGTCAAAGCGAAAATGCTCGACGGCGGCTACGGTTACATCCGCGTCACGACCTTCCAGGAGAACACGGGCGAGGGTGTCGAGAAGGCGATTGACGAGTTCGAAGCGAAGCACCAAGGCAAGATCAAGGGACTTGTGTTCGACCTGCGCGACAATCCGGGCGGATTGCTGAACCAGGCGGTGAAAGTTTCCGACGATTTCCTCGACGGCGGGCTGATCGTCTATACCCAGGGACGCGAGGAAAATCAGCAGCAGAAATACTTCTCGCACAAGAAGAAGGATTTCGTTGACTACCCGATGGTGGTGCTGGTCAACGGCGGCAGCGCAAGCGCGAGCGAAATCGTCGCGGGCGCCCTGCAGGATCAGAAGCGCGCCGTCATTCTCGGCACTCAGACCTTCGGCAAAGGCTCAGTGCAGACCATCCTGCCGCTTGACGATCATTCCGCCTTGCGCCTTACCACGGCGCGCTACTACACCCCGGCCGGGCGCTCGATCCAGGCCGTGGGAATCACGCCCGACATCGATGTCGAACCGCCCAAGGAGACGCTCGCGGCGCTGACTCAGAGTGGCGCCGAGCTCGACGAGAATCCGGAAATCCACGAGTCCGATCTGCCGCATCACTTCCAGAACGGGCAGAAGAAGGACGACAAGAATCCTGAGCCGGGTGAGAGCGCGGCGCCCCCTCCAGCAGCGGAGAAGAGCGGCAAAGCTCCCGGGGCGAAGGGCGCCAAGGCGAAAGAGCCAAAAGACGTGCAGCTCGATCGCGCGATCGACATCCTGAAGCATTGGAACACGTTCAAGATCCAGCTGGCCAAGGGAGAGCCGCAGCCTGACGTGGCGGCCGCCCCGGGCGACAGCGCCAAGTCGAAAGGCGACTAGACGACGCGAACAGAATCGGCCGCAACGCGCCGGGCATCAGGCCGATGTCCGGCGCTCTTTTTACGCGGGCGCCGCGCTGCCGTCGGACACCGGAGCGCCGAGCTTGGCCATGATCACCTGATGCTGCCCCTCCATCCGGCGCAGCACGTCGAGCATCACCTCGTCCTGCTGCTCGAGATGGTTCATGATCGATTTCAGCTCGTCCTCGGCCTTTAGATTGACTTGGTAGTCCTGCTCGGCCATCAGCCGGTCCTTCGCCGCTTGCCGATTCTGCGACATCATAATGATCGGCGCGGCATACGCGGCCTGAAAGCTCAACGCCAGGTTGAGCAGGATGAACGG
>JBOHWI010000232.1:0-11824 GCA_050736675.1 Binatus sp. (SeqCode) | reverse complement strand
GGGCAGGATGCGCCAGTGCGATCACCTTGGCGACGCCGTACTTGGCGACCTCGCCCGCCGCAGCTTCGGGAACGTCGCCCGCGACGACCGCGATGGCCTTGCCGCCGCGCTTTTTCGCGAGGTCGAGGCCCGCGTGCACGGCGACCAGCGTGGTCTTGGGGAAGTGTCCCCCCTGATGCTCCGCGAAAATCAGAACGTCACCCATATCAATTCACTCCGACCTAACCCCTAACCCCTTCCCATTCATGGGAAGGGGAACAGGAAGTCCAGGTATTAAATGACTTTAGCTTCCGTGTGGAGGACCGAGACCAGCTCCTGCACCGACGCGACCTTGCGCCCGGCCTGACGCTTGGGCGGCGCGGCGAGAGTCTTCACCTTGAGCTTCGGCACGAGATCGACGCCGAGGCTGTCGGCCGCGATCTCCTTCAGCTCTTTCTTGCGCGCCTTCATGATTCCCGGCAGCGAGGCGTAGCGCGGCTCGTTGAGGCGAAGATCGGTGGTGATGACGGCGGGCAGTTTGAAGGCGATCGTCTCGAGGCCGCCGTCAACTTCGCGCACGACCGAAGTCTTCTCGGGCGTAATCTCGATCTTCGATGCGAACGTCGCCTGCGGCCATGCCAGCATCTCGGCGAGCATCTGGCCCACCTGGTTGGCGTCGTCGTCGATCGCCTGCTTGCCGAGGATGATCAACTCGGGCTTTTCGTCGCCGGCAATTTTCGCGAGGATGCGCGCGATTGCGAGCGAGTCGAGCGCGGTGTCGGTCTTGACCAGGATGGCGCGGTCGGCGCCCATCGCGAGCCCGGTACGCAACTGCTCCTGCCAGGTGGACTGTCCGATCGTGACGAGCACGACCTCGCCGGTTTGCTTCTCCTTGATACGGAGCGCTTCTTCGATGGCGATTTCGCAGAACGGGTTGATGACCCATTTCACGTTGTCGGTAGCGATACCCGTGCCGTCGGGCAGCACGCGGATAGTGGTCGCGGGGTCGGGAACTCGCTTGATTGGTACCAGGATTTTCAAAGCCTTATAACTCCACGCATCAATTCGTGCATCGATAGAATCTGAGGACAGATGGTTGCCCAGGGAATAGAGCCGACAAACGCAAATTTTCTAACAGCGGCCCGCCGGTCAGTCAAACCATACTAATGGCGGGTTCGCCGCGCAAAGGGCTGCATCTGGTACTCGATTGATTAGAAATTGCGCTGAAAGTGCTGCTCTGGATTTTTCTGATCTGGGGGTTTTGATCGGATCTCCTACTATTAGTTGTGTGTCCGACGAACGGGCACACCAAGGGTAGTTTCGTTCCGTCAAATTTTGTTTTTCGTGCGTGAGTGTTTGCCGAATGTTGGCGGTCGATTGAATGCGGGCCGGGCGCGCTCTTTGGGCGGTGGCCATCGCGTAAAAGAATTTCAGAATGGTAGCGACGCGACCACACTGAAAGTTCATCTTTGCTTAACTATCAGTTGAGAGAGCCGACGGTGGCGTTTCTTCCCCGGACTATTTCCATCTCGGATGTACGCTTTTCGGGGCCGGGGTGTAAGGTCAGCCCATTATTCTCGCAGGGAGAGGGGAAGAACTCTTAACACTGAGTGCACAACGAATTATCAGTGCGACTAGCGAGGGTCCGGTCACGCGGAGGGTTTGCGCATCACGTAGAAGACGTAGCCGTAGGCGTCGTGGTGCGCGCGGAAGAGGGCATGCTCGCGATTCGCCTGGTCGAGCGTCGCGAGCATCTCGGGGTCGCCGGCGTACTTTTCTCTCAGCTCCTCGACCCGTCGCTCGGCCGGCCCGTAGTAGTTGTGCCAGTCGTCCAGCGGAAGCACGAAGCCGTCCATGTTCACGTATCCCGCTTCCGCCACGAGCCGGCAATTGCGCTCGATCGACCCCATGCCGGGATAGCTGCGCGTCCAATATTCGGCGGCCTCGGCCGGAGGTCCGGGCACCAGCCAGGTTAGTTCGGATACCGCGATCCATCCGCCCGGCTTCAGGAACCGTTGCCACGCGGCGAGGCCGGCGGCGAAGCCCTGGATATAGATCGCGCCCTCGGACCAGATCAGGTCGAAGGACGCTTCGGCGAAGTCCAGATCGAACATCGAACTGTTGACCGTCGTAATCTGCGGCAGAACTCCGGCCTCGGCGGCGCGCTCGGTCAGCTCGTCGAGGAATCGCTGGCGGATATCGACCGCCACCAGCCAGCCGCCGGTGGCGCGTGCGAGCTCGATAGTCTGCGCCCCGGGACCGCATCCGACGTCCAGAATTCGCGGACGCGGCGGCAGCCCGCGGACCAGGCCGAGCGCTCGCAGCGTGGCGGCAGCGGATCCGGGCGCCTGCCGGGGCAGGCCCTCGGTCAGCTCGAGAAAAATACCCATCCCACGGGATACTGCCGCCGGACGCAGCGGAACTCAAACGCCCGGGCGGTCAGCGGAGTGGGGCGGGCGGGGAATCGATGCGATGTACCTGAGGGCGAAAGCGCGGCGCGCGAGGCGCGCGGCGTATTCCTCGACCGTCGGGAAGTACCGCGGGTTCAGAGTCGGGGGTCCCAGCTCTGGCCGGTTGCCGGCATAGTTACTTAACTATAGTTAATAATCTCCCCGATGCAACAGTCCAGAGCTCGGCCGCAGCCGCGGCTAGCCTCACACCTTAATCAATCCGTCGAGGTTGCCGCTGGAAGGTGGGCGTCCCGGGAATACTCGACCGATCTGCGCGTCCGAGAACTGCATGTGCGAGCGCAGTACCGTCGCGATCGGCTCGCGGAAGTCGGTCGTCACCGCGAGGTCGCGTTCCTGGTAGAGGCTTGCCGGCGCGAGTCCCGGCCATCTGCCGTAAATCTTGCGCCCCTTTACCGGCCCGCCCATCACCCACATCACGTTGCCATGCCCGTGATCGGTGCCGCCGTTGCCGTTCTCATGCACGGTGCGGCCAAACTCCGAGATCACGAGGATGACGGTGTCCTGATAGTTCGGGCCAAGCTGCTTAGCGAGGCTCGCGAGGCCTTCGGCGAGCGGCTTCAAGTGTCCGGCGAGCTGGCCGTTGGCGGCGCCTTCGCCGATGTGCGTATCCCAACCGCCGAGCGCCATGAACGCGACGCGAATCGTGGGGTCGCGTCCGATCAGGCGCGCGAGCCTGTTGGTGTCGTCGGAAAATCCCTGCGGCGAAGGTGCGCCGGCATTGGCCTCGGTCATGTCCTGCGTCAGTTCGCTCATCAGGCGCATCCGCGCCTGGCGTCCGTCGCGATAGGCGCGGCTGAGCGAATCGTTGCCGGCGTACATCCGGTCGAACGCCGCATCGATTAGCGGACGGTCCATCGGCATCGGTTTTTCAGCGGCGCGACCGAGCGCGATGTTCGCGATAGCCATCTTGCCGCTCAGAATCCTGGGCACCGTCGGACCGAGACTCAGCGCCTCGGTCGGGCCGTGCGTCCCCGGAATCGCGGCCAGTGCGCGATTCAGCCATCCGTCGCGCGTCGCCTTGACGCCCGGCGTGCCGCTCTCCATGAAGTCCTGCGCGTCGAAATGCGATCGCGTCGGATCGGGCGAGCCGCACGCATGCACGAAGGCCAGAGTGCCGTCGCGCCATTGGGTCTCCATCGGCGCGAGCGCGGGATGCAAACCAAAATGCCCGTCGAGATCGATTACGCCGTCGCTCGCGCCGGTGCGTCCGATCGCGATCGTCGGGCGCGCGTCGTAGTACGCCGGCTCGCCATGCGGCACGACCACGTTCAGGCCGTCAACCGCGCCGCGCAGGAACACGACGAGCAGCCGGCGCTTATAAGTGGAGTCGAGCGAGCGCGCCGCCCACGCATGCGGGCTCAGCAGCACGATTCCCGACGCGGACAGAATGGCGGCGCGGCGCAAAAACGCTCGCCGGCTCAACGGCGTCGCCGCGCCCGAATTGCACGCGCTGCACGTCTGAGTCTCTTGAAAATTTTCTGCCATCGCAAATTCTCAGCGCTTCATAAACTCGGGGCTGCCCAGTATCAACGGCGCGCGCAGTGGCGCCGGCGACGCCTCCACGGCGTTGGCGGTTGCAGGCGAAAAATAATCGCCGAGCGATGCCCCGAGTTGCGCGGGATCGGGCGGCGTCATCTTCGGTCCGTGCGGTCCGGGAGCGAACTTGATATTTACTTTGCCGCCGCCGTTTTTCGGGACCACGCGCGGCCCGGGACGTTTCGCGCTTCCCGCCGCGTCCTCTTCGAACGGCGGATTTTCCAGCGGCAGATTGCCCGAGCCGAGCGCCGTGGCAAAGCTGAGCCGCGTCATCATCGCGTCGGGATTGAGCCACGTGTCCTGGGTGGTGGCGTAGCCGTTGGGCGTCTGGCAGCCGTAGAGCGGCATGCCGAGAAGCTGCATCGTGCCGTACAGCGGCCGGTAGTTGCGGAGCGGCACGCCCGTCGTGCGGACGCACGAAACCACGTACTCGTAAGGCGTTTTGAATTTCGCGCCGTAGATTCGCGGATCCCAGAATTCCGCGCTGGTGAACATGCTCTCGAGCACGGCGCGAATTTCGCCGTCGGTCGCCAGGTAGCGATCCGCCATCCGCTCCACCAAAGCGTTGGGCGGATCGTCGGCGACGAAGTATTGCGCCAGCTTGAAGCTCAGATGCTTCGCCGTGGCTGGACCGCGCGCCAGGATATCCAGCGCATACTCGCCCTCGTCGATCCCGCCGCCTTCGATCTGATGCCCGAGAAAGGTTTTATTGGAAAAGTCGTGCCGCGAAGCATCGAAGTAAAATCCGCTCGGATCGACCGGCGGCAACGCGCCCGGCCTCCGGAGGTTGTGGCGGCGCCCCATCAACGGAAATACTCCGCCCATCTCGGCGCCACGCATACCCTTGTCGCCCAATCTGCGATTCGCGCCGCCGCCGCCGCGCTTCGGAAGTCCCCATCCTGTCAGAATATGCGCGAGCGCGATTACGTCGGCCTGCGAGTAGCCGCCGTTGACGCCCAGCGTGTGCAGCTCCATCAGCTCGCGCGCGTAGTTCTCGTTGATTCCCTCGAACTCGCCCTTGGTGCCGACACTGCCGGGGGCCGTGTTCTGCCAGTTGTCGAGGTAGAAAAGCATGGCAGGATGAAGCGCGGTGGCGCCGAGCAGCGTGCGGAATTTGCCGAACGTATGCGGACGGATCGCAGATTCCTCGAACGCACCCGTCCAAATGAGGTCGAGGCCCTTGCCGGCGAAGACGTTGAAGTGGTTGAACCAGAACGCGGTCATCACTTCCTGCAACTGACGCGGTCCTTCGATCGCGCGCATCAGCCGCGCCTCGACTGCCTCGCGCATCACGATACGCTGCTGGATTCTCAGGTCTTTGGTGGCGTCCTTGACGGCAGACTTATCGCCGCCGCTGTCGCCCTTGGCGTCCTTGCGCGCCTGCAGGATCGGCCGCTCGTATTCGACGAACAGGGCGATCGGAGACATATGCAGCGTGCGATATTCGCCGACGCGCTCGACCAGGTCGCTCGGAATCGCGATCGACTCGGGATGTAATTGTTCCTGCACGTAGCGTTCGGGGCCGATCCCGCTGACGCGCTCGAAGTCGCCGGGTCGCGGCCCGAATGCGAGCCGATTGAGGACATGCAGAATACGACCTTGCTTTGATACTTCGAAAGTCACGACGCGGGCTCTTCAGTTATGTAGTACGAAGCCGCCCGATAGCGGATTCACCTTAATTGTGATGTAACTCGCGCCGGCGTCGTTTTCTTGCTACGCAGGAAGGGGAATCGGTCGCAGTCGGGTGCATGAGTCGCAGTCTGTTGCCCGCGCATCTATCGCTCCGGGTTTCTTCGCTTCGCTCAGAATGACACAAAGATCCTCACCGCGACGCGCGGCCCCATGCTTCGATCAGGCGCTCAAAGGCTTGCCGCAGTTCGGGATCCTTCAACTCCGGCAGCTCGATTGATTTCCGCGTTGCACGCGGCACCGGGCGCAATTTCGGACGCTCGCGCCGGCTCAGACGCCCCTGCACGAAGCGCAGTTCCCGCACCGCGTCGTCGCCGATCCGCTCGGTCACGCGCGCGAGGATTTGCGACTTCATCAGGTTGAGTTCTTGTATCCACATCGCACCCGAAACTTTCACGACCGCGGTGTGGAATTTCAGCGAGATTATTTCCGTGCGCCGCGCGATCGTCTCGCCGACGATCTCCGGCCACGCTTTGGCCAGTCGCACGATCGCGAAATGACCTTCACGGTCGATCCGATCGAGCAGCGGCTGCATCGCGGCGCCGATCGGTTCGGGAGCCTTGTGGCGTCGGTTCGGCATGAGTCGTCCACGATAGCGCCACTCGAATCGGACGCATACCGACTGAATGGTCAGCGGGTTCGGCTGCGCCAAATTTCGTCGCGATATTCATTAGTATGGCTAATTTGAGTTTAGCGGTCAGTCATAAATATTAATAAGGGCGAACATTTACCAAAAGTTATCAACAACCTGATATATGGTTTGTGAACAGCTTGCTATACACTACCTGTAGTGGGTCGGGGCTTGACAGACCTCACTGGGCGCGCGCATATTGTCGCCCACGGCGCACTCTGCGACTCTAGAATTGTTTGAGAGTCGTCGCAACAGCGCTGAAGAGGCTACTGAAACTGAATGCGGGCTTAATGCGCATGTAACTGGGGTGGGGAGGATGCGGTGATGGGTGGCGGAGCGATAGATCTTGAGATGGATTCGAAGGCCAAAATAACCGACCGCGCACCTGCTCCCAACGCCCCTCCGGTCAATTCCGGCGCTCCCAGCCGGGGGGTCGTGCTCGAACGATTTTTCACCACCGTCGGCGTCGATCCATATTCCGAAGTCGAATGGGACATGCGCAGCGCTGTCATTTCGGGTGAGGACGGCCGCGTCGTGTTCGAGCAGAAAGATGTCGAGGTGCCGCGAGCATGGTCGCAGACGGCGACCAACGTCGTCGTCTCGAAATACTTCCGCGGACCGCTCGGCACGCCGCGGCGCGAGACCAGCGTGCGCCAGCTCATCTCGCGCGTCGTCGACACAATCTCAGGATGGGGCGACAAGCAGGGTTACTTTGCCGACGCCGAGGCGCGCGAAACTTTTCACGCCGAGCTCAAGTACCTGCTCCTCAATCAGAAGGCGTCGTTCAACAGCCCGGTCTATTTCAACGTCGGCATCGAGGCCAAGCCGCAGTGCTCCGCATGTTTCATCCTGAAAGTTGACGACAGCATGGACTCGATCCTGAGCTGGTACCGCAACGAGGGCATGATCTTCAAAGGCGGCTCGGGCGCGGGCGTCAACCTGTCCGCGCTGCGCGGATGCCGCGAGAAACTTTCGTCGGGCGGCACCGCGTCGGGACCGTTGTCGTTCATGAAGGCGGCCGACGCGAGCGCCGGCGTGATCAAGTCGGGCGGCAAGACGCGGCGCGCGGCCAAGATGGTCGTGCTCAACGCCGACCATCCGGACATCGTCGATTTTATCAAGTGCAAAGTTGAAGAGGAGCGCAAGGCGTGGGCGCTGATCGAAGCCGGCTACGATTCCTCGCTCGACGGTCCGGCGTACGGCTCGGTGTTCTTCCAGAACGCGAATAATTCCGTGCGCGCCACCGACAGCTTCATGCAGGCGGTGCTGGACGACGCCGAATGGAAGACGCACTTCGTCAAGTCCGGCGAAGTCGCCGAGACGCGTCCCGCGCGCAAGGTGCTGCACATGATCGCCGAGGCCGCGCACGCATGCGGCGACCCGGGCATGCAATTCGACACCACTATCAACCTCTGGCACACCTGCCCCGCCAGCGGCCGCATTAACGCCTCGAATCCGTGCAGCGAGTACATGCATCTGGACAACTCGGCCTGCAATCTCGCGTCGCTCAACCTGATGAAGTTCATCGACGAGCGCGGCGAGTTCGACGTGCGCGCGTTCCGCCACGCGGTCGACGTGGTGATCACGGCGCAGGATATCGTCGTCGATAATTCGTCGTACCCGACCGACGAGATCGCCAGGAACGCCAACGCGTTCCGCGAGCTCGGGCTTGGCTACGCGAATCTCGGCGCGCTGCTGATGGCGCTCGGGATGCCGTATGACTCCGACCAGGGCCGCAGCTACGCCGCCGCGATCACCGCGCTGATGACGGGCGAGGCCTATCTCCAGTCCGCGCGCATCGCGGAGCAAATGGGCCCGTTCGCCGGGTACGCGCCCAATCGCGAGGCGATGCTGAAAGTGATCGGGCTCCACAAGGCCGCCGCCTACAAGCTCGATCCGTCGTACGTTCCGCTCGACCTGATCCGCGCCGCGCGCGACTCGTGGGACGATGCGCTGAAAGTCGGCACCGCGGCGGGCTATCGCAACTCGCAGGCAACCGTGATCGCGCCGACCGGCACGATCGCCTTCATGATGGATTGCGACACCACCGGCATCGAGCCCGACATCGCGCTGATCAAGTACAAAAAGCTGGTCGGCGGCGGGATGCTGAAAATTGTCAACGGCACCGTGCCGCGCGCGCTCAAGCGGCTGGGCTACGACTCGAAGGAAGTGCAGGAAATCGTCGAGTACCTGGATGAGAACGAAACCATCGAAGGCGCGCCGCAACTGGCCGACGCGCATCTCGCGGTTTTCGATTGCGCGTTCAAGCCGCGCGCCGGCGCCCGCACGATTCATTACAACGGGCACATCAAGATGATGGGCGCGGTGCAGCCGTTCATCTCGGGCGCGATTTCCAAGACCATCAACATGCCCGCGGAAGCGACGGTGGACGAAGTCGCCGAGGCTTACGTCACTGCGTGGAAGCTAGGTCTGAAGGCGGTTGCGATTTACCGCGACGGATCGAAGCGTACGCAGCCGCTAAACACCGGCAAGGCTGAGAAGGCCGTGGAGACGGTCGCGGCGGCGGCGATTGCGGCGTCCGACGAGCGGATGCAGCGGCGCAAGCTGCCCGATGAGCGCAAATCGATCACGCACAAATTCGATATCGCCGGCCACGAAGGCTACATCACGGTCGGCATGTACGAAGACGGCACGCCGGGCGAAATTTTCGTCACGATGTCCAAGCAGGGCTCGACCATCTCGGGCCTGATGGACTCTTTTGCGACGGCGATTTCGTTCGCGCTGCAGTACGGCGTGCCGCTGCAGTTCCTGGTGGACAAATTCTCGCACATGCGCTTCGAACCGTCGGGCTTCAGCAAGAATCCGCAGATTCCGTACGCCAAGTCGATTGTCGACTACCTGTTCCGCTGGATGGCGTCGAAGTTCCTGGACGAAGAGGCGAAGCGCGAAGTCGGAATCATCGAATCGGAGAAAACGCTGTCGGCGAAATCTGACGCGCCCGTCACGATGGCTCCCATAGCCAGCCTGCGCGACGGCAAAGATGGCGGCATCCGGCAGGCGTTCATCAACCAGGCCGACGCGCCGCCATGCCCCGACTGCGGCAGCATAATGGTGCGCAACGGCGCCTGCTACAAATGCATGAACTGCGGCACTACGAGCGGGTGCTCATGAGAAAGGAGTCTCAAGGGTCCCGGAGAATGGGGAGGGGGAGGCCTTCGAGCGACTGGCGGGATGAGGTGGATGCGGACGCGGATTTTGCCATCGGCGGCAGCCAGGGAATTGGCCAGTCCTCGGAAAAAATGGGGATGAAGAATTCTCCGGGACCCCCTTACTAGAGAAAGCGCGACAAGACTCGCGCCCTAAAAGGATGTGGTGGGGCGGCGGATGTGGTGACGGCAGGGGGCTGGGAGCAATCCCAGCCCCCGAATTACTTCCGATGCTAGACAATTTCGCAGCTGCGAAGGGTTGTCCTTCCGGGAGGACGCCGGGAAGGGGACGGGAATGTTCAGGCGACGGGGGCGCTACTCGCGTTCCTGGAAGCCTTCGAGGGTGCGCGATCTGCCGGTCTGGCGCAGTTTGCGGAGCGCTTTGGCCTCGATCTGACGGATACGCTCGCGGGTGACCGCGAACTGCTTGCCGACTTCCTCGAGCGTGTAGTCGGTTTTCTGCCCAATGCCGAAACGCATGCGCAGGATTTGCTCCTCGCGCGGCGTCAAGGTGGCGAGGACCTTGCGCGTCTGCTCGCCGAGATTGCCCTGGATAGCGGCCTCGACGGGAGACGGCGCGAGCTCGTCCTCGACAAAGTCGCCGAGCGAACTTTCTTCTTCGTCGCCGATTGGCGTTTCGAGTGAGATCGGTTCCTTGACGATCTTGAGCACCTTCTGGACCTTGTCCAGCGGCATCTCCATCTGCTCCGCAATTTCCTCGGGCCCGGGTTCGCGGCCCAGCCGCTGCACGAGCAGGCGCGTGACGCGGAGCAGCTTGTTGATGGTCTCGACCATGTGCACCGGGATGCGGATGGTGCGGCCCTGGTCGGCGATCGCACGCGACATCGATTGTCGAATCCACCACGTCGCGTAAGTCGAAAACTTGTAGCCGCGCTGATATTCGAACTTGTCAACCGCGCGCATCAGGCCGATGTTGCCTTCCTGGATGAGGTCGAGAAAGCCGAGACCGCGATTGGTGTAGCGCTTGGCCAGGCTGACGACCAGGCGCAGGTTGGCCTCGGTCAGTTCCTTCTTCGCGCGGCGGCTCTTGTCCTGTCCGGCGGCGATCGTCTCGAGCTTGCGCGCGTATTCTTCGCCGTCGTCCTTGGCCTTTTTCTCGACTTCGCGAATGGTCTTCTGCGACTGGCGAATCCGCGCCGCGATATCGAGCAGGTTCTCGCGCACGTCGTTTATCTTCAGAACGTGGCGGCGGTCTTCGGCCTCGGCCGCATCCTTGAGCAGATGCGTGCGCGAGCGCCCGGTCGCTTCCTCGTATTTCGCGATCGTGTGTTGCGCGATTCGGTACTGTCCAAGAAAGTCCCGCATCTCGCCGATGACGGCTTCCATCAGGCGGCGCGACAATCCCATCGCGCGCAATTCTTTTTTCACGCGTTCGTTATAACGCGTCAGGTTCTTGTCGAGCTTGGGTTTGCGGCGAGGACCGGGTTTGTTGCGGAGTTTTTCTTCGATTGCCTCGATCTTGGTGCGCAGCGCCGTCAGCTTTTTGGTCGCGAGACTCAGCTTCTTGAGCTGACGCTCGTCGGCTTCCGGCCCGCGTTCTTCATCGGGATCGTCAGGCGTTTCGGCGGCGTCCTCGAACACGTCGCGCAAATCGGCTTCGCCCGCCTCGACCCGTTCGCCCACTCGAATCACGAAGTCGAGCATGACCGGCGAGCCCAGAACTTCCTCTTCGACTTCGTTCTCGCCGGCCTCGATGCGCTTGGCGATTTCGACTTCCTGCTCCCGCGACAGAAGCTGGAAGTTGCCCATCTCCTTCAGGTACAGCCGGACCGGGTCGGACGACTCGCCCAGCGAATCCGCCGCCGGAGGCGCAGCCTCGGGCGCTTCCTCGGGTTCTTCCTTGCCGTCGGCCTCGACCTCGTCGGCGCCCTCGGCCGGGACATCCTCGAGCACCTTGATGTCAAGGTCTTCGAAGCTGTCCAGCGCAGCCCGCAAGTCGGTCGGCGAGGCGACGTCCTGCGGCAGGTAGTCATTGACCTGCTCGAAAGTCAGGTAGCCCTGCTCGCGCCCGAGATCGACAAGACCCTGCAGGTCTTTACCTTCGTACTTCTGCTTCATTCGCATTGCTTCCGTTTTTGCGCGGGCGTTGGGCGTTGATGCGATCCAGTGAAAAGTGAAAAGTGAAAAGTCAAAAGTGAAAAGTGAAAACGCGCAATGCAACCGTCATTGCGGCCGCGAGCCGGGAATCAAGGAGCCTCATTTATACAGACGAGAATACAAAGGCAAGTGAGCGACACCGACAATCTACTCTAAAGATTGCGGCCATGAGAGTCAACTTTTCACCATCGAGGCACGATCATTGGGCGAATCTGCGCAGCGCCCTTCCCAAT
>JBOHWI010000231.1:0-3123 GCA_050736675.1 Binatus sp. (SeqCode) | reverse complement strand
CGAGACTGACGAGCAGGGCGGTGAATGCGAACTCGGGCGGCAGGCCGATCATCAGGAAAGCGTAGTTGATGACGTGGATTTCGATCAGGACAAAAAAGAACGCGAGGACGAAGAAGAAGACGATCGCGTAGAAGGCGAGGAACGGTGCGAAAAACACCGGACTAATCTAGCCTTGTCGCAAACCGGGAAAGAAGCGGCGGCGCGAGCCGAGTGCCTCCGCGTAGCGCCCGCCCATCGCACGTTCCTCGGCCGGAATTCGCACGGCGAGAATCAGCGCGTTGCCAACCGAGAATGCGATCGCCGTGAAGAGCGCGCCGCCGATCATCGGCACGGCCGCGATCTCGATCGCGACGGCGAGATAGTTGGGATGGCGCATGAAACGATAGGGTCCGTCAGTTACTGGCGCGCGGTCGGGACTCACGATGATCCGCGTGTTCCATCGATCGCCCAAAGTCGCGACCGCCCAGTAGCGAAGCGCCTGCGCGACGATCTCGGCGCATAGCGCGAGCCACGCGACCGCGGGTGCGAACGCGCGCGGAAAAAACGCGGCCTCGACCGCGCATGACACGATGAACAGGGCGTGGAATGCGACCATCACGCGATAGTGCGCCTGGCCGACTTCGACCGCGCCATGCTCGAACGCACGGCGCGCGTTGCGCCGCGCGCGCTCGAGCTCGAAGATGCGCTCGACGATGAGCAGCGCGAGGATGATCAGATACGTGCGGAGCGAGATCACCACTGCGGCGCAATCACCACTTCAGAAGGACCAGCTCGACCGAGAAACCGGGACCCATGCCGATGATGAGCCCGTACTCGCCGGGCGCGGCTTCATGGTCTTCGAGCAATTCGTCGAGGATGAACATCACGGACGCCGAAGAGAGATTTCCGACCGACTGCAACGAGCGCCACGAGCGCGCCAGCGCGGCCTCGGGCAGTGCGAGCGCGCCTTCGAGGGTCTCGAGCACCTTGGGCCCGCCGGCGTGCGCGATCCAGTGCTTGATATGCGAACGATCGATTTTTTGCGTGGCAAGAAACGAATCGACTTCGTCCAGAATGTTGGCGCGGACGAGGTCGGTGAGCTTCGACGACAGGACGATCTTGAAGCCGCTGTCGACTATTTCCCAACCGAGAATCTCTTCGGTGTTCGGGAAAACCAGCGAACGCGTCGCCTGTACCTGCGGGCCGTCCTCCGCGCTGGCGTTGCCTCCTATCAGCATCGCGGCGGCGCCGTCGCCGAACAGGCCCGATGCGATGATGTTCGCGATGGAAAGATCCTCGCGCTGCAGCGTGAGCGAGCACAACTCGACCGACAGCAGCATCGCGACTTCGGACGGAAACGCGCGGATGTAGTCGGCCGCGCGCGCAGTCCCGGCGGCTCCCGCAACGCATCCGAGCCCGAAGATCGGAGTGCGTTTGATTTCCTTGCGCATCCCGAGCGCGCTGATGACGCGAGTGTCGATGCTCGGGACGGCGATGCCGGTGACCGTCACGAAGAACAGGTGATCGACGTCGCGCGGCTTCAGGCCGGCGCGCTCGAGTGCGATTTCCGCGGCCGCCGTTCCGACTTCGGGCGCAACGCGCAACCACGCGTCGTTGGTCTTGGCGAAGGTGTCGAGCGGGATGTATTCCTCGATCGGCAGCGCGAGATGGCGCCCGGTTATTCCGAGCGCGCCCTGGATCTTGTCGAAGCGGCGCAGATCCGACCATCGCCGCTCCCACAGCTCGCGCAGTCGCGAGGTCAGTTGTTCCTGATCGACGTAGTTGGCGGGTAACGCGGTGCCGGTTCCGATCACACGGGGCGAATCGTTGCTAATCACTTATGATCGCGTGACGCCCAAGTCGCGGGACCCGAGGCGACATCGCTCTTTCTCCTTCGACACCCGCGGACCTGCAGCACGATGCATTGTTCCTTGGGGGCTTCTTTGATGCTATCACCAGCGCAAACAATATTATATCGCTCTTGTGCCCCGCGCTGCATCCGTTAAGATCCGTTCAATTATGAAATCCGCAGAACGCCGCGAATTACTGGCGATGCTCGCCCGGGAGTCGTATTTCGAACGACAACTCACGCTTTCGTCCGGGCGCGGGTCCAATTACTACGTGGATTGCAAACGCACGCTGTACCTGCCACGCGGGGCGTATCTCGCCGGAGAACTGGTGCTTGAACTCGTCAAAGCGGCGGGAGTCGAGCAGCTCGGCGGCATGGCGGCCGGCGCGCTGCCGGTGACGGACGCGGTGATGGCGGCGGCGCATCGCGCGGGCGTCGATATTCGCGGTTTTTTCGTGCGCAAGGAAACCAAGCAACACGGCCTGCAACAAATGGTCGAGGGAGCGTTCAAGCCCGGACTGAAGACCGCTGTGATCGACGATACCATCACTACGGGAGGATCGAGCCTGCAGGCGGTAGCGGCGATGCGCGAGGCGGGCGCCAACGTAATCGCGGCCATCGCGCTGGTGGAACGTGGCGAGGGCGCGGTCGAGGCCTTCGCGCGCGCCGGATTGAAGTACAGCTGGGTATTCACCGCGGAAGAGGTGCGCGCCGAGCGCGCCGCAAATCGCGTCGCGGGCTGATTGCGCTTTGGAAACCAATCGCGACACTGCGGTCGCGGCGATTTTCGGAGATCCCGTCGGACACTCCAAATCGCCCGCAATGCACAACGCCGCCTACGCTGCGCTTGGCATGAACCGCACCTACGCTGCGTTTCGCGTCACTTCCGCGAGTCTTGCGGCAGCGCTTCGCGCCATTCATCCGCTCGGAATCATCGGCGTAAATCTCACAGTGCCGCACAAGGAAGCTGCCGCGCGGCTAATCAAGGATCTGAGCGGGGAGGCGCGGACGCTTGGCGCGGTCAATTGCGTGGTGAATCGGCGCGGCGCGCTCCGCGGCGACAACACCGATGCGCGCGGCCTCGAGCGCGACTTGCGCGACCTCGGATGCGAGTTGCACGGACGGCTCGCGATCGTGATCGGTGCGGGCGGCGGCGCGGCGTCGTCGGTTCTGGCGTGCATGCGGCTCGGCGCGAGCCGCGTCGTAATCGTGAATCGCACGCCGGCGCGCGCAGCGGCACTCGCGCGCCGCCTGGCGGCGAAGGGCATGATGCGCGCGACGGGTGAGCCGCGCGG
>JBOHWI010000230.1:0-5339 GCA_050736675.1 Binatus sp. (SeqCode) | reverse complement strand
GACTACAGCGGCCTGCCCGTGCTTCCCGTGGCGATCGATCGATCCACAATTGTCGCCGCGGCCGCGAACACGACGGCCGAGATCGAGCTTGCGAACACCGACCCGGCGTGGCAGTCGCGTCGTTTTGCAATCGAACGGCATATTCCGCCGTACGAAATCGGCGATTGGGCGAACTACGTGAAGGCCGCGGTTCAAGGCGTGATCGATCACTTCATCGCACGCAGCAAATGGCGCGGCGCGTCGATGGTCGTCGATAGCCGCGTGCCGCCGGCCTCGGGATTATCGTCATCGTCGGCGCTCACGGTTTCGACCGCGATCGCATTCATCGCGCTCAATGAACTGGAACTCGACCCGATCGAGACCGCGACTATGGTTGCGCGCAGCGAACGGTACGTCGGCACGCACGGCGGCGCGATGGATCAGTCGGTCTCGATTCTCGGGAGCCGCGACCACGCGCTGTTCATCGAGTTCGACCCGATACGAGTGCGCATGGTTAAGATGCCGGCGAACGCTGCGCTGGTCGTGGCCGACAGCCGTGAGGTCGCGGACAAGTCGGGTAAGGTGCGCGCGGAATACAATCGGCGCGTCGTGGAATGCGCACTGGCGGCGCGAATTCTCGGGCGCGCGCTGAAGGTCGACGGCGTGAAGATCCTCGGCGACGTGGTTCGCGCAATGCCGCAGCCGAGCGCGGCGGAACTCGTCGAGAAACTGGCGGCGGCGTCGCCGCCGCGGCTAGGCGCGGATCTCAGGGAGGCGGCAAACCTATTGGGCGTATCGCACTCGGCGCTCGATGCCGAGTTGCTTGGCCAAGGAGGGACTCGAATTGTTCTCGATTCAAATCGTCCCCTCGAAGTTCTGAAACGTGCGCGACACGTCTTGAGCGAGACCGAGCGGGTGATTCGCGCGGCGGACGCGCTCGGGGCGGGCCGTCTCGATGAAATAGGCAAGCTGATGAACGCATCGCATCAGAGCCTCGCCGACGACTTCGAGTGCAGCACAGCGGGCCTCGACGCGATCGTAGAATGTGCGCGGCGCGGCAGCGCGCTCGGCGCGCGCCTGACGGGCGCAGGCTTCGGCGGCTCGATCGTCGCGCTATGCGACGTGACGAGCGCCGCAGCCGTGATCGAATCGATCGATCGCGGATATTACGCGAAGCTGGATCCCGGCGCCGCTCCCGAAAATTGGCGAGCCGTGCTGCACGCAGGCGCAGGCGCCAGCGTGATCGATTTGGCGTCCGCGCGCTAACGTTTGATCCGCAGGATGCGCGCGGAGTGCGGCGGCAGTTCGATCCTATCGAAGATTTCGATTTTCTCGTCGAGGGCTAGATCGAGTGCGATGATTGCGCCCGTGCCCAGCTTCAGATCCGATGTGTGCACGCGGGCGGGCGCGTCGCCGCGATTCAGAATCATCGCGATCGTTCCGCCGCCGTCGGCGCTTTCACTGATCATGCCGCGGATGTCGCCCGTCGCCATCAGATCAAGCGCGAGGACCGGTTCGCGCGACGTATTCGAATCGATCTCGGCAGCGATTTGCGCGACTGTCCAAAACAACTTTCCCGCCTCGGCGTCGAGCAGGCTCATGTCGTCAGAGATCAGGAGCATCCCGCCGCTGGCGACTATCGTCGCGGCCAGTGCGGCACGTTCGTCCGCCGTGAGTCGCGTCTCGCGCGCGCGCAGCATCAGGCAGTCCGGGTCATTCAGCCATAGGCGGCGATGCATGAAGCTGCGCGCGACGATCGCGTCGAGCGCGTAGACGGTGGACGGGTCGCCCGCTCCCGAAGCGGTCGTGCCTCAGAACGGCGAAACGTCGGGGCCGATGCGCATCCCGTCGACGATGCCGATTGCCTGGCCAAGCGGGCAGCCGCATCCGAGGATGAACGCGTCGTTACCGGCGCCCGCGCGAATCGCCTCCAGTCCGTGGCGCAAGGTTTCGCCGCGCGTAAGATTTGGATTGTGACGACGGCCGGGCGCGGCGGCGGCGTAGAGAAAATCGAGTTTCAGATACGAGTAGCCGAAGTCGCGGGTGAGTTTTGCGAACAGCCGGCGCAGGTGCGCGAGAAACGCAGGGTTGCTCGGGTCGAGCGCGTACGCGAACTTGTTTTCGTTGTCGCTCGAGGTCCAGTTCGGGTTGTAGCCGGCGCGAACGGGTCCGCTTTGGCTTTCACCAGTCTCGCCGCGCATGATGAACCAGTCGGGATGATCGATCATCAGGCGCGAGTCGCGGGCGGCGAGAAACGGTGCTGTCCAGATGCCGGCCTTGAAGCCGGCGGCGCGAATCTCGCCTGCGATTCTTTTGAGGCCCCCCGGGAATTTCGCGTTGGTGGTGTCCCAGTCGCCCAGCGCCGACTGAAACCCGTCGTCGAGCTGAACTACGTCGAGCGGAAACTCCGAGCGCATCGCTTCCAGCGATTTGAGGTTGGCGCGCAGCGCGTCCTCGGTGATTGCGTGAAAGTAGTGGTACCAGGAGCACCATCCGCGCTGAAACGGCGCGCCCACGCGCGCGTTCATCCATCGCCCGGCCGCTTCGGCCCATCGCGCGGCCATCTTCGCCGCGGATTCATCCGCCACAGCGATGAACAGCGGATCGAGTTCTCGATGAGCGCCGGGCGCGAGGACTACGTCATCGAGGATCGCGCGCGCGATTATCTTATCGGGGCTCGCGACGGTGAGGGTTGAGAGCGCAGTGGCGGCGCCGATGAACCCGGCCAGGACGCGCTCGCTCGCGTCGCCGCTTTCCACGATCGTGAAGAGTTCCGAGGTCTGCGCCTCGGGGAATTCAGGCGGGCGATTCGTTTCGCTTTGATGATTGACGCGAATGATAAAATGGGCGGTGTCGCGCGGATGCGTGCTCGGCACGCCTACCTCGCAGCCGCCCGATGCGCTCCAGGACTGGTAGCCATGCTTGAAGAATCGTGCGCGAGACGACGGCGCGAAGCCGGTCGCGACTTCGAAGATCGCGCACGTGAGTCGAACCGCGTCGGCGCCGCGATTGGCGATAGTCGCGCGCACGATGACGCCGCCGAGCGCGGGTTCGAGATGGGCCGAGATGGCGAGTCCGTCGCGAACGGCGCTGGACTCGCGCGTGCCGAAGGGCGCATCCAGAGCAATCGCGCGCGGCCGGCCGGCAGCGTCGATGAAGCGGAATTCGACTCGTGCCAGTGCCGCGTCAATCACGTGCTGAGGGTTGCAAAGAGACCGCCCCGCGGCAAGGCACTCGATTGATGAAATCGCCTCTGGCAAAGTGGGAGGGTTCACGATTCGCGGAGGGAGATCATCGATACGGTGCCCGAAATAGAAGCTGCCGAGGTGGACGCCGCCGGCGGCGACATTCCTGCGCAGGATAGCTGGAGCGGCAGACTGACCGCGTTCCGCGCCCTGCGGCATCGCAATTTCCGCCTCTTTTTCATCGGGCAGTTGATCTCGCTGATCGGCACCTGGATGCAGATGGTGGCGCAGGCGTGGCTGGTGCTGAAGCTCACGAATTCGCCGCTGATGCTCGGTGTCGTCTCGTTTGCGGGCTTCATGCCAATCGTGCTGGTCGCATTGTTCGCCGGCGTGGTGGTCGATCACGTCGACCGGCGGCGACTGATAATCGGTGCGCAGACGCTGCTGATGCTGAGCGCGTTCGTGCTCGCGGGACTGACGTGGGCGGGCGTCGTGAAAGTGGAATATGTGATCGTGCTTGCTGCGCTCAACGGATTCGTAAGCTCGTTCGACATGCCGGGGCGGCAGGCGTTCGTGGTCGAGATGGTGGAGCGCGAAGATCTGGCCAACGCGATCGCCATGAACTCGATGATCTTCAACGGTGCGCGGATGATCGGTCCCGCGATCGCGGGCCTGTCGATCGCGGTGATCGGCGTCGCCGGCTGCTTCATGCTCAACGGCGTCAGCTATCTCGCCGTCATCTGGAGCCTGTTCGAGATGGAACTGCCGCGGCACGAGCGGCGCGAGTTCGGCGCACAGATGATGCGGCAAGTGCGGCTCGGGTTGAGTTATGTCTGGCGGCATCGCCCGACGCTGTGGCTGCTGGTGCTGGTGGCGATCAACATGGGGATCGGGATGCAGTACTCGGTGCTGATTCCCGTGTTCGCGCGCGACATCCTGCACGTCGGCGCGCATGGCTACGGCTTCCTGATGGCGGCGCAGGGGCTGGGAGCGGTGCTCAGCGCGATCGTGATGAATTCGCGCTCGTCGGCTCCCAGAGCACTGCGGCAGAACCTGGTATTCGGGATCTTCTGCATGGCTTTTGCGACTGCGGGATTCGGCGTGTCGACGTCGATGTCGCTTTCGCTGCTCGCGCAGATGTTCATCGGCGTCGGCCTGATGAATCACATGGTGACGACCAACACGCTGCTGCAGATGTTCGTGTCGGACGAACTGCGCGGGCGCGTGATGAGCATCTACACCTTGTCATTCATCGGCACCGCGCCGATCGGCAGCCTGACCGTCGGCTATATCGGGCAGCATCTCAGTCCGCGCACGGCGGTCCTGTTCTGCGCGGCGTTCTCGCTGATGTGCGGATTCATTTTGCTGACGAAGCTGAAGTTAATCGCGCGTGCGCAGGAGGCCATCGCGGAGAGCGAGTGACGCCGCTGCTCAGCGAGCCGCGAGCACTTCCGCCAGATGCCGCACTTCGATCTTTTCGCCGGCGCGGCTCAACCCCCCGCCGATCTGCATCAGGCATCCGCAATCGTTCGCGATCACTACCTCCGCGCCGCTCTCCTTGATGCGCATCATTTTGTCCTCGAGCATCGACGCCGAGATGTGCGGGAACTTCACCGAGAACATTCCGCCGAAGCCGCAGCACTCCTCGCGATCGCGCAGCTCGCGAATCTTGATTCCCGCCACCGCGCTCAGCAGCGTCATCGGTTCCGAGCGCACGCCCAGCTCGCGCATCAGATGACACGACGGATGATACGCGACCGCCCGCTCGTAGCGCGCGCCGAGATACTTCACCTTCAACACGTTGACGATGAACTGCGACAGCTCGAACAGCCACGGCCGAATGGCCATCGCCTTGGCCGCCAGGGCGGGAACGTCGGCGAGCAGGTCGCCGTAGAAAATCTTCAGCATGCTGGTGCATGAGCCCGACGGCACGACGATCGGCACCCCCGGCTGGACCGAGTTCAGAAAGCGCCGCGCGAGCTCGACCGCCTGCTCGCGCATGCCTTCGTTGAAAGCTACCTGCCCGCAGCAGAACGCGGCGCGCACGGGTGTCACCTTGAGCCGCAGCCGCTCGAGCACGACGGCAGCGGCGTCGTTGACTTCGGGAAAAAACTCCTCGGCGAGGCAGGTCGAGAATAGCTGGACTTCAGTCATCTTGCGGCCACACCACGATAA